>NZ_LZIX01000071.1:0-54420 GCF_001666955.1 Mycobacterium sp. E735
CGACGCCGCAGCCGACGAAGCCAACGGCGGGCTCACCGAGCGGATCATCGAATTCGCCCGCACCCAGCAGGCGCTGCGGGCCGCACGGCGGGTCGAACCGGCGCGCAGCCTGGTCGGCGACGCGCTCGCCGCGCAACACGGGGCGACCATGCGCTTGCTGTCCATGCAGGTCCCGGGTCAGCTGCTGTTCAGCCTGGCCAGCCAGCTGTCGCTCATCCTGCTGGCGGGGGCGACCGCGGCGCTGACGGTCGACAGGGCCCTCTCAGTGCCCGAGGCCATCGCCTTGATCGTCGTCATCGTGCGCTACCTCGAACCGTTCACCACGATCAGCGAATTGGCCCCGGCCCTGGAGAGCACCCGCGCGACGCTCGACCGCATCCGTTCGGTGCTCACGGCGCCACTGATGAGCTCCGGGCCCGCCACGCTGCCCGTCACCGCGGCGGCGCCCCGCATCGAGTTCGACGACGTCGAGTTCCGGTATGGCGATGCGACCGCGCCGGTGCTCGACGGGGTGAGCTTCACCCTGGCGCCGGGCAGCACGACGGCGATCGTCGGCCCGTCCGGATCGGGGAAGAGCACCATCCTGGCGCTGATCGCCGGACTGCACGAACCGACCCGCGGCCGGGTCCTGATCGACGGCGTCGACGCGGCGACGCTGGACGCCGAGACCCGCCGGGCGGCGAGCAGCGTCGTGTTCCAGCATCCCTACCTGTTCCACGGGTCGATCCGGGACAACGTGTCCGCCGGCGACCCCGGCGCCGGCGATGACCGCTTCAAGCGGGCCGTGACCCTCGCCCGCGTCGACGAACTCATCGGCCGGTTGCCCGAGGGCGCCGACACGATCGTCGGCGAAGCCGGCTCGGCGCTGTCCGGGGGCGAACGCCAGCGGGTCAGCATCGCGCGGGCGCTGCTCAAGCCGGCCCCGATATTGCTGGTCGACGAGGCGACCAGCGCTTTGGACACCGAGAACGAGGCCGCGGTGGTCGACGCACTGACACTCGATCCGCGGGCGCGCACCCAGGTGATCGTCGCGCACCGGCTGGCCAGCATCAGTCACGCCGACCGCGTCCTGTTCCTGGACGACGGTCGAGTGGTCGAGGACGGAACTGTCGGCGAATTGCTCGCGGCGGGTGGACGTTTCGACGAGTTCTGGCGCCAGCAGCACGAGGCCGCCGAATGGCGCATTCTCGCCGACTAATGTGAAGCAGTTGACCGCAACTCTTGCGGTATGCCTTACAGTTTGTCAGTCGGACGGGGCCGTCCGGGTACAGGAGGCGCGCTGTTCATGAGTGCTGTGGTGTCGATTCCGCGGTATCCCGCCGACGTAACCCCGCAATGGTTATCGGCCGCGCTGAGCGGACGCGGCACCCCCGTCGAGGTCACCGACGTGGACGTGACCCCGATCGGCACGGGGCAGACCGGCGCGACCTATCGGGTGACCGCCCGCTACGCGACCGAGGCTGTCGACCTTCCGCAAACGTTCGTGATCAAGCTGCCGTCGCAGGACGACACCGTGCGTGACCGGGTCGTCCTCGGATATCGCAGCGAGTGCGCGTTCTATTCGTCCGTGGCGGAGCGGGTGCAGGTGCCGACGCCGCAGTGCTTCTATTCCGAGATCACCGACGACGCAATGGACTTCGCGTTGCTGCTCGCCGATCAGGCGCCGGCCGTGCAGGGCGATCAGCTCGCCGGCTGCGGTGAAGCCGAAGCGCGACTCGCGGTCACCGCCCTGGCCGGCCTGCACGCGCCCAGCTGGTGCGATCCATTCTGGCTCGATTTCCCGGGCATCGCCTTCGGCAGGCCGGACGAGGCCGGCGCCGGCGGCATGGGCGAGGTGGCGAAGATGAGCGCCGACATCACGCTCGACAAGCTCGGCGACCGGATGAGCGCCGACGACCGCGAGACCTTCAGCGCGGCAATGGGTCTGGTGACGCCGTGGTTACTGTCCGAGTACGACCGGTTCGCCCTGCTGCACGGCGACTACCGCCTGGACAACCTGCTGTTCGACCCGGACCGGACCCGGGTCAGCGTGGTCGATTGGCAGACGCTCGGCGTCGGGCTGCCGGCCCGGGATCTGGCCTACTTCACCGCGACCAGCCTCAATCCGCAGCTGCGCGCGACCATCGAAGAACAGCTCGTGGGTGACTATCATCGCGCGCTGGCGGCCGGCGGCGTCACCGGCTACGACCGCGAAACATGTTGGCGCGACTACCGGCTCGGGGTCCTGCAGGCGCCGCTGATCTCGGCGCTGGGTTTTGCCTTCGCCGCCGCCACCGAGCGGGGCGACGACATGGTGCTGGCCATGCTCGCCCGAGGGTGTCAAGCGATCCGCGAGCTGGGAACGCTGGACCTGATCGGCTGAGACCTCTACAGGTCGCCGGTGAAGTCCGCGCTGAGCCAGCGGTCGGGGCGAATGGTGAACATCACCTCTTCCACGCCCTCCATGCTTCGGACGAAGGCGCGGCCGCCCTCCTCGCCGAGGTAGCGGATGGCGACTGACTCCTGCACGTCGGTGGGTGCGGGCTTGGCGGTGTCGACAATGGAGCCCTCGACCACCACGTACTGATACGGCGGTTCCTCGCGCTGGACCACCAGCGTCACCTTGCCCGCCCGCTCGATGAGCCCCGCCTTGCGGCTGGACGCCCCGGTCATGATGCGGATGTTCCCGCCCGGGGTGTAGTCGTACCAGATGGGAACGCTGGCCGGCGGCCGGCCGTCGGCGGCGGCGACGGACAGGACCGCGACATGCAAGCCCGCCAAAAAATCCTGACGTTCGCTCTCGGTGAAGTGCCTCATGTCGCCTCCAAGCCAAAAAGCCCGGTCATCTATTCCCCCCGGAACCGCTCAGTATTGCGTCGAGCCCTGATCGACCGGAATCCGGGCGGCGGTGATCTTGCGCGACTCGTCGCTGGCGAGCCAGCACACGGTGTCGGCGATCTCCTCGGGCTCGGCCATCCAGTCGGGCAGGAACGGCGTGAGCACGTTGGACAACTGCGGGTTGGTCTCCATGGCTTTGCCCACCGCGACGGCCATGTCGACCGAGCCCATCGGCGTGTTCACCGGCCCGGGATGCACGCTGTTGACCCGGATCGAATGCTTGCCCAGTTCGGCGGCGAAGGCCCGGGCCATCCCGGTGACGGCGTGCTTGCTGGCGGTGTAGTGCACCATGAACGGCTGCATCTTCATGCCGGCCGCGGAACTGATCAGGATGATCGAGCCGCCGCGACCGCCTTCGATGATCTTGTCCGCGCCGGCCATCACGGTGTTCCAGGTGCCGGTCACGTTGATGTCCATGACGGCGCGGAAGTCCTCGGGTGTGATCTCGTTCCAGGCCTGCGGCGCCGCGACGCCGGCGTTGGCGACGATGATGTCCAACCGCCCGAGCGCGGCGACGCCGTCGTCGACCGCCTTGCGGAGCGCCTCGAAGTCGCGGATGTCCACGATCGACGCGATGATCCGCCGGTTGGTCTCTTCGACCAGGCGAACGGTCTCGTCAAGGTCGTCGGGAGTCGCGGGGTCGTAGGGCACGCAGGACGGCAGCTTGCCGGCGATGTCGACGCCGATGATGTCGGCGCCCTCCCGCGCCAGCCGGACGGCGTGCGCCCGCCCCTGGCCGCGGGCGGCCCCGGTGATGAACGCGACCCTGCCTTCGAGCTTGCCTGCCATTAACGCTCCTTCGTTGTGGTCGTGCGCTGCGCCGCTTTGACGAGATTGGATCCGATGATCAGCCGCTGAATCTCGCTGGTGCCCTCGTAGAGCCGCAGCAACCGCACATCACGGTAGATGCGCTCGACCGGGACGCCATGCATGTAACCGCTGCCGCCGTGCACCTGCACCGCGAGATCGGCCACGTTACCCGCCATTTCGGTGCAGAACAGCTTGGCCGCCGACGGCGCGACCCTGCGGTCTTCCCCGGAGACCCAGAGTCGCGCGGCCTCGCGCACCAGCGCGCGGCCGGCGAGCACCCCGGTCTGTTGGTCGGCGATCATCGCCTGGACCAACTGGAACTGTCCGATCGGCGTGCCGCCCTGTGTCGCGGTGGCGGCGTAGGAGACGGATTCGTCGAGCGCGCGTTGCGCGGCGCCCACCGCGAGGGCGGCGATGTGGACCCGGCCCCGCGCCAGCGAGGTCATCGCGGCCCGATAGCCGATGTCTTCGCTGCCGCCGATCAGTGCGCCGCCCTCGACCCGGACGTCGTTGAAGCCGACGTCCGCGGTCCACGCGCCTTCCTGACCCATCTTGGCGTCCTTGCTGCCGACTTCGACGCCCGGCGCGTCCGCGGGGACCAGGAATACGGCGATCCCGGGACCCTGGTCGTCGGCCGGCCGGGTGCGCGCGAACACCACGAACAGGTCGGCCACGGGCGCATTGGTGATGAAGCGCTTCTGCCCGGAGATAATCCAATCACCTTGCTCGCGAACGGCTTTGGTTCGCAGTCCGGCCGGGTTCGATCCGGCCCCCGGCTCGGTCAACGCAAAGGATGCGACGACGTCGCCCGACGCCATCGATTCCAGCCAGCGGGATTTCTGCTCGTCCGTGCCGAAGCCGACCAGGACCTGGCCGGCGATGCCGTTGTTGGTGCCGAACATCGAGCGCAGTGCCAGCGAGGTGTAACCCAATTCCATCGCCAACTCGACGTCTTGCATCAGGTTCAGGCCGAGGCCGCCCCACCGCTGCGGGATCGCGTACCCGAATAGCCCCATCTTCTTGGCCTGGTCACGTAGGTCGTCGGGCACCCGATCCTCGGTGAGGATCTCCTGTTCGCGTGGGACCACGGCCGTGCAGACGAAGTGACGGGTCTGGGCGAGGATCTCCCGAAAATCGTCGTCGGAGACCTCGGGTTGTTCGGCGGTGGTCATGGT
Organism: Mycobacterium sp. E735; assembly: GCF_001666955.1. Classification (NCBI taxonomy): domain Bacteria; kingdom Bacillati; phylum Actinomycetota; class Actinomycetes; order Mycobacteriales; family Mycobacteriaceae; genus Mycobacterium; species Mycobacterium sp. E735. Next base: position 4,863 of record NZ_LZIX01000071.1, read on the forward strand.
CGGATGCTCCTACTTTGGCACCTCGTTGGTGGCGGACAACTCAGCCGCGAGCGGCCGGCGAGTGTGACGGCCCGGATAGGGAACCCGGCACCGGAGCAGATCCTATATGAAATATGATATTCGACTGCCGGGGCGTCCCGGGGACCAAAGCAGAGGGAGGCGGGAATCAGGTGTCGATGCTGACAGGTCAGACCGCGGTAATCACCGGCGGCGCGCAGGGCCTGGGTCTGGCCATCGCGGAACGCTTTGTCGCCGAGGGGGCACGAGTTGTGCTGGGCGACGTGAATCTCGAAGAAACCCAGGTCGTGGCGAAGCAGTTGGGCGGCGACGACGTCGCGGTGGCGGTCCGATGCGATGTGACGCAGGCGTCCGACGTCGAGACCCTGATCCAGACCGCCGTCGAGCGTTTCGGCGGCCTGGACATCATGGTGAACAACGCCGGGATCACCCGGGACGCGACGATGCGCAAGATGACCGAGGAGCAGTTCGATCAGGTCATCGCCGTGCATCTGAAGGGAACCTGGAACGGTACCCGGTTGGCCGCCGCCGTCATGCGGGAGAACAAGCGGGGCGTCATCATCAACATGTCCTCGGTGTCGGGGAAGGTCGGCATGGTCGGCCAGACCAACTACTCGGCCGCCAAGGCGGGCATCGTCGGAATGACCAAGGCGGCCGCCAAAGAGTTGGCCTACCTGGGCGTCCGGGTGAACGCGATCGCCCCCGGTTTGATCCGCTCCGCGATGACCGAGGCTATGCCGCAGCGCATTTGGGATTCCAAGGTCGCCGAGGTGCCGATGGGTCGGGCCGGCGAACCGAGTGAAGTCGCCAGCGTGGCGCTGTTCCTGGCTTCCGACCTGTCCTCGTACATGACCGGGACCGTCATGGAGATCACCGGCGGCCGGCATCTATGAGCGCGATGCGCGAGACGGTCATCTGTGAACCCGTCCGGACCCCGATCGGCCGCTACGGCGGGGTGTTCAAGTCGCTGACCGCCGTGGACCTGGGGGTCGCCGCGCTGAAGGGCCTCCTCGAACGAACCGGGATCTCGCCCGACGCGGTGCAGGACGTCATCCTCGGCCACTGCTATCCGAGCAGTGAGGCGCCGGCGATCGGACGGGTGGTGGCGCTGGATGCCGGGCTGCCGGTCACGGTGCCCGGCATGCAAGTCGACCGCCGCTGCGGGTCGGGCCTGCAGGCGGTGATCCAGGCGTGCCTGCAAGTGGGCAATGGCGACCACGATCTCGTCGTCGCCGGCGGCTGCGAAAGCATGAGCAACGTCGCGTTCTATTCCACCGACATGCGCTGGGGCGGAGCGCGTACCGGTGTCCGGGTGCACGACGGGCTGGCGCGTGGCCGCACCACCGCCGGCGGTCGGCATCACCCGGTGCCGGGCGGCATGCTGGAGACGGCCGAGAATCTGCGCCGCCAGTACGGCATCGCCCGGCTGGAGCAAGACGAGCTGGCGGTGCGGTCGCACCAGCGCGCGGTTGCCGCGCAGAAGGACGGCGTGCTGGCAGAGGAGATCATTCCCGTTGCGGTGCCTACCCGCCATGGCGAGGAGCTGATCGATACCGACGAACATCCGCGCGCCGACACCTCGGTCGAGTCGTTGGGCAAGCTCAAACCCGTGCTGGCGAGCGAGGATTCGGAGGCGACGGTCACCGCCGGCAACGCCAGCGGGCAGAACGACGCGGCGTCGATGTGCGTGGTGACCACGCCCGAAAAGGCGCGCGAATGCGGTCTGACGCCGCTGGTCCGCCTGGTGTCGTGGGGGCTGGCCGGCGTCGCTCCCCACATCATGGGCATCGGTCCGGTGCCGGCCACCGAGGCGGCGCTCGGCAAGGCCGGCCTGCGGCTGTCCGACATCGACGTCATCGAACTCAACGAAGCCTTTGCCGCGCAAGCGCTCGCGGTGATGCGCGAATGGAATTTCGGTGCCGCCGACCACGAGCGGACCAACGTGCACGGATCGGGCATCTCGCTGGGCCATCCGGTCGGTGCGACGGGTGGCCGGATGCTGGCCACGCTGGCGCGCGAGCTCAACCGCCGCGAGGCGCGCTACGGGTTGGAGACCATGTGCATCGGCGGCGGCCAGGGCCTCGCCGCGGTGTTCGAGCGGGTCGCCCCGACGTGACCGGCCCGCTGAGCGGTCTCACGGTCGTGGAGGTGTCCAGCTTCGTCGCCGCCCCGCTGTGCGGCATGACGCTGAGTCAGCTTGGCGCCGAGGTGATTCGGGTCGATCCCATCGGCGGTGCCTCCGACGTCCAGCGCTGGCCCTTGGCGGCCGACGGTACATCGATCTACTGGACCGGCCTGAACAAGGGAAAGCGCTCTGCCGCCATCGATCTGCGTTCCCCGGATGGGCAGGACCTGGTTCAGCGGCTCATCGTCGAGGGAGACGGCGTGGTGGTGACCAACGCCGCCGGGCTGTCCTGGCTCGGTCACGACGCGTTGGCCGCCAAGCGTTCCGACGTCATCCACGTCCAGCTGCTCGGACGCGGTGACGGTTCTACCGGCGTGGATTACACGGTCAACGCCGGCATCGGATTCCCGCTCGTCACCGGTCCGGCCGAGCACGCCGGGCCGATCAACCACGTGTTGCCGGCCTGGGACGTGTGCTGCGGCCTGTACGCCGCGCTCGCCGTGGTCACCGCCGTCCGCCGGCGGGACGAATCCGGGCTGGGCGCGCGGATCACCCTGGCGCTGGAGGACGTCGCGCTATCCATTGCCGGAACCCTCGGACTCCTGACCGAGCCGCAGGTCACCGGGACCCAACGGCAACGGCTGGGCAACGCCATCTACGGCCAGTACGGGCAGGACTTCGCCAGTGGTGACGGCGCAAGGTTCATGGTGGTCACCTTGACCCGCAGGCATTTTCGCGATCTGGTCGACGTCACGGGCACCGGCGCCGCGGTGTCGGCGCTCGCCGATGCGCTGGGCGTCGACTTCGACTCCGAGGGCGACCGCTACCGGTACCGTGCCGTCCTGTCCGGTCTGTTCGCCACCTGGTTCAGCAGTCATGCGGCCGACGAGATCACGGCCACGCTGTCAAAGACCACGGTGCTCTTCGAGCGCTACCGAACCTTCGCGGAGGTCGCCGCGGGCCCCAAGGTGACCGCCAACCCCATGTTTTCCCGGTTGCACCAACCCGGTCTGGGCGACTATTTCGCCGCCGGGCTGCCGCTCGCATTCGACGGCGAGCACCCCGCCGGCGCGGCCGCGCCCGCCCTGGGGCAAGACACCGCCGAGGTTCTCCAGCGGCGCCTGGGATTGACATCGGCCGACATCGAACGGCTGACGGACGCGAACACGATCGACCGGCGCAGAAGCCCGAAACGGAAAGACGACGCATGACCAGACTCGCCCAGACCCTCGGACTGACGGAATTCCAGACCGAAATCGTCGCCGCCGTGCGGCAATTCGTCGAAAAGGAAGTCATCCCCAACGCCGCGGAGCTCGAACGCGGCGACACCTACCCGCAGCACATCGTCGACCAGATGCGCGACATGGGTTTGTTCGGCTTGATGATTCCCCAGGAGTACGGCGGCCTGGGAGAGTCACTGCTGACCTACGCGCTGTGCGTCGAAGAGCTGGCCCGCGGGTGGATGAGCGTGTCCGGCGTCCTCAACACCCACTTCATCGTGGCCTACATGCTGCGCCAGCACGGAACCGACGCGCAGCAACAGCGGTTCCTGCCACGCATGGCGACCGGTGAGACGCGTGGCGCCTTCTCGATGTCGGAGCCGGAGCTGGGTTCCGACGTGGCCGCGATCCGGACTCGGGCCCAGCGCAATCCGGATGGCAACTACACGATCAACGGGCAGAAGATGTGGCTGACCAACGGCGCCACGGCCACGCTGGTGGCCGTCCTGGTGCGCACGGACGAAGGCTCGGACAAGCCGCACCGCAATCTGACCGCGTTCCTCGTCGAGAAGCCGGTCGGCTTCGGTGAAGTCGTTCCCGGGCTGCAGATTCCGGGCAAGATCGACAAGCTGGGCTACAAGGGCATCGAAACGACGGAGATGATCTTCGACGGCTACCAGGCCGGTGCCGATGACATCCTCGGCGGCATCACCGGGCAGGGTTTCTTCCAGATGATGGACGGCATCGAGGTCGGCCGGGTCAACGTGTCGGCGCGCGCCTGTGGCGTCGGCATCCGCGCCTTCGAGCTCGCGGTCCGCTACGCCCAACAGCGCCACACCTTCGGCAAGCCCATCGCCGAGCATCAGGCCATCGCGTTCCAGCTGGCCGAGATGGCCACCAAAGTCGAAGCGGCGCACCTGATGATGGTCAACGCGGCGCGGCTGAAGGATTCGGGGGAGCGCAACGACGTCGCCGCCGGGATGGCCAAATACCTGTGCAGCGAGTATTGCACCGAGGTCACCCAGCAGAGCTTCCGGATCCACGGCGGCTACGGCTATTCCAAGGAGTACGAGATCGAGCGGCTGATGCGGGATGCGCCCTTCCTGCTGATCGGGGAGGGCACCAGCGAGATTCAGAAGAACATCATCAGCAAACGGCTGCTGGCCGAGTACCAGGTGTAGTGATGACGGTTCCGGATTTCGCCGCGCGGCCGCAGCTTTCGGACGATGTCGCGCGCTTGATCCGCCAGCGGATCTTCGATGGCACCTACGTCGCCGGGTCCTACGTCCGCCTGGATCAACTTGCCGCCGAGTTGGGCATCAGTGTCACTCCGGTGCGGGAAGCGCTGTTCGCTCTGCGCGCGGAAGGTTTGATCGACCAGCGGCCCCGGCGCGGCTTCATGGTGCTGCCGGTGACCGGTCGCGACGTCACCGACGTCGCGAACGTGCAGGCCCACGTCGGTGGCGAACTGGCTGCCCGTGCCGCGATCAACATCACCGACGACCAACTGCGCGAACTCAAACAGATCCAAGCGGAGCTCGAAGACGCCTACGCCGGTGACGATGACGAACGGACGGTGCGGCTGAATCATCAGTTCCACCGGGCCATCAACGTCGCCGCCGATTCGCCGAAACTTGCCCAGCTGATGTCCCAAATCACCCGCTATGCGCCCGAATCGGTGTTCCCCGCCATCGAGGGCTGGCCGGAACAGTCGATGAGGGACCATCGCCGGATCCTGTCCGCGCTGAAGAAACGCGACGAAGAACTCGCCCGCGCGGCGATGTCACAGCATCTCGCCGCGGGCGCGGTCCCGCTGATCGACCACCTGACCGCGCGTGGCGTGGTCGTCGACGGGAGCCCTCCGGCCTCGGGATAAGTGTTGTTTCCCGCGCCCGCCTCGGCATATTCTCCCTGAGAGGGGGCGACAACATAAAGCGAGGAAAAGTGCCCCGAACGATCCGTACGTCGGCTCTCTTCGGTGTAGCCGTGGTCGTGATAGCTCTCGCGCCGCCGGCCGTCGCCGACCCACTGGACCCGATACCCGGCAACGGTGTCTTTGTCGTGGGCCCCGACATCGCGCCGGGCCTCTATCACACGGGCGGCTCGGGGTCGGCCTTCGGCGTCTGGATCAACAACGTGCCGACCCAGGACTCGATGTGCTCGTGGTTCACCTACAGCACGCCGGACGCGAACAAAGAGCATGTACTCCAGACGAACACCTCGATCGGCCCGATGTACGCGAACATCAACACGGCGGTCAAGGCTTTCGAGTCGCAGAACTGTCAGCCCTGGACGCGGGTCTCCTAGGGCGTCTCGCCGGAGCACGCACGGGTGCCGTGGTTCTTGGCGCGAAAGGCGTTGCGATAGCTCTGCGGCGCCACCCCCACCAGCCGGCGGAATTGTTCGCGGAAATTGGTCACTGATGCGAAACCGACTCGGTGCGAGATGGATTCGACGCTGTCGGAGCTGCGCTCTAGCAGCTCCCCGGCGTGCTTGATCCGGACGCTGTTCACCCACTGCATCGGCGTTTGTCCCGTTTCCGTCTTGAACCGCCGGTTGAGGGTTCGCTCGCTGGTGGCGGCCTGCCGGGCGATGTCGCGCAGCGTCAGTGGCAGGTGCGCGTTGCCCTCCAGCCAGACCAGCAGGCCATCGAGTTCGGTGTCGGACCTTGCCCGGTGGCGGATGACAAACTGAGCCTGGTCGCCGGTGCGGTGAAGGGGCGTGACCGCCAACCGGGCGGCGTCGGCGGCCGCCGCCGAGCCGTAGTCGCGCGCAACCATGTGCAGACACAAGTCGAGTCCCGCGGACGCCCCGGCAGAGGTGAGAACCTGGCCTTCGTCGACGTAGAGCGCGGCGGCATCGAGTCTGACGGCGGGATGCACGGCGGAAAACAGGTCGGCGGCCGACCAATGCGTGGTGGCGCGTTTTCCATCCAAAATCCCGGCGGCCGCGACGGTGAAGGTGCCGCTGCAGATGGAGGCGATGCGAATCCCCTTGCCGTACGCCGACTTCAGTGCCGCGATGACGTCCTCCCTCGTCGGCACTGTGACGTCGTTGCGCCCGGGCACCACGATGGTATCGGCGTTCGCGAGTTCCCCCAGACCGCAATCGGTGGCGATCCGCACCGGTCCGGCCGGAACGACGGGGTCCGCGCCGCAAACCCGAACGCGGTACCCCGGCGCGCCGGTCGGGAGGCAGACACGACCGAATACCTCGATCGCGATCGCCAGATCGAACGCGATGACGTCCGGCTCGGCCAGGATCGCGACGGAGTGCATGGGTTGGCAATATACCGGTCGATAGTGTCAATCCAGCCACTGGTTTTGCCGGGTGCGGCCGATGACCATGACGGGATGCACGCACAGATCGTCTTGTACGACGGGTTCGACCCGCTTGACGTCATCGGGCCCTTCGAAGTCCTGTCGGCGGGCAGCGACCGTGTGGGAGGTGACTTGACGGTGACGCTGGTGTCGGCGGAGGGGCCGCGCAGCGTCATCGGCGGCACTCGCGGTTTGGCGCTGGCGGCCACCGCCGCGCTCGATCCGTCGGAAAGCGGCTGCGTGATCGTGCCCGGCGCCAGCGGCCCCATCGCCGGTGATCCGGACGACGGGGTCGAGACCATCCCGGTGCTGCTGGCCCGAGCCGCGCAGACCGAGCTGACACCGTTGTTGCGGAAGGCGTTTGACAACCCGCAGGTGACGGTGGCCGGTGTCTGTGGCGGATCCGTCGTGATGGCGATGTCCGGCCTGATCGAGGGGCGCCATGCGGTGACTCATCAGCTGGGCCTGGGGCTGCTCGAAGCCGCGGGTGTGCATGCGGTGGCTGCTCGCGTGGTCGACGACGGCGACCTGATCACCGCGGGCGGTGTCACCTCGGGGCTGGATCTGGCCTTACACCTGCTGGACCGGTGGTACGGCCCGCGGGTCGCGCACGCCGTCGAGGAGCTTTTCGAGTACGAGCGTCGGGGCACGGTGTGGCGCCCGACGGGACGAGAACCGGCGGAGGCATAGATGGGCATGGACGGCGACTGGGACGTAACGATCAAGACCCCGATCGGGACTCTCGCGGTGCGGTATGCATTCGCCGAGTCGCCGGGCGGACTGACGGGTACGGCGACGTACAAGGGCGAGACGGTTCCCTTGCAGGACTTGACGAGTGGCGCGGCCGCCGAGGGCACGCGATTGACCTGGCGGCAATCGGTCACCAAACCGATGCGGCTCAACCTGGCCTTCGAGGTCGTGGTCGACGGGGATCGGATGGCCGGGCATTCCCGCGCGGGCCGGTTACCGCGGTCGGCGGTCTCCGGTATCCGCCGCTGATCCGGACGCCTCGATCAGCATCGCTCGCAGCCGACCGGTGTCGACCTTGCCGGTGCCCCCGCGCGGGACGTCGCCGTCAGATTCCAACAACAGCCACGCCGTCGGGACCTTGAACGCGCTCAGCAGCTTTCGCGCACAGCGACTCAGGTGATCGGCGGACACGGCCCCGTCGCACACCACGGCCGCGCCCACCCGCTGGCCCGCCGTTCCGGGCACGCTGGTGACAAAGGCGCTGTGGACACCCTCGATGCTGCGCAGCGCCCGTTCCACCTCGCTCGGGTAGACGGTGGCGCCGCTGACCTTGAACATGTCGTCGGAGCGCCCGTGGTAGAACAGAAATCCCTCGTCGTCCAGGCGGCCCAGGTCGCCGGTGGGATAGAAGCCGTCGACGGTGAACACGTCCTCTCGGCTGCGACCGCAGATGCCCCGCAGTGTGTGCGGTCCCCGAATCTGGATCACGCCCACCGTGCCCGCGGGTACGGGCTCTCCGCTGTCGGCGCCGACGATGCGAACCTCCATGCCCGCGAACGGCTTTCCGCAACTGCCCCAGGCCGGCGTGGGCATGTCGGTGTCGGCGGCATAGCCGCAGTACGGGCCGAACGCCTCGGTCATGCCGAACAAGACGGCCCGTGCGCCGGGCTGCGCCCGCTGTTCGGGCGGGAGCAGCGCCTGCAGGCTGCCCGGCCGCAGGGCCGACAGGTCGGCGTCGAGGTTGGCCGCGTGCCGCGCGAGCGTCTCGGCCTGGTCGGGCCAGCCGCGGAACAGCGTCACGCGCTCGGCCTCCAGCAGCCGCAATGTGGTCTCCGGCCGCGGTATCTCCTCGGTGACCAGGGTGGCGCCGGACAGCAGCGTCGACAGGATTCCGCTGCCGAAGCCGCCTACCCAGAAGAACGGCATCGGTAGATACAGCCGGGTGTCTGCGGTGATGCGCCGCGCGGCCAGACCCGCCCGTACGGCGCCCAGCGCGCTGCCGTGAGAATGCATGACGCCCTTGGGCGCCCCGCTGCTGCCGGAGGTGAACATAATGGCCAAAAGGTCGGCCGCCGTGACCGTCAGCGTCATGGCGTCGACGAGTCGGCGGGCCCGGTCGCCGGCGGTGACCTCGGCGAGCCCGTCGGCCGTCCAGACGTGGCGCAGAGCGGGAAGCTCGGTCCGCCGGGGCAGGTCGTCGAGGTAGCGGCGCCCACGGAACTGCTCGACGCCGATCAGGAATTGCACCGCGGCGGCCCGCAGTTGGGTGGCTAGTTCGCCCGCGGCCAGCAGGGTACTCAGCGGAACCAGCACGGCGCCGATACGGGTCAGTGCGAGGGCAACCTCCACCCAGCGGGCGCCGTTGGGCATGAGCAGCCCGACCCGGGTGCCCTTGGTAACGCCGGCATCGACGAACACCGCGGCGAGATCCCTTGTCGCCGAGTCAAGTTGACGGTAGCTAGTTCGCGACGTCGGATCGATCACCATGGGCTTGTCGCCGTAAAGCGCGGCGCGCGAACGCACCAACTCGTCGATGGTTGCCTCGTCAGGCATCGAGCAGCTTTTTCAGGTGCCGCCGGTCGACTTTGCCACTGGAGAGCAGCGGCACCTGGTCGCGTGACACGGCCAGGAACCGGCGGGGGATCTTGTATGCCGACAACTCCGCCTTCAGCCGGTCGCGCAGCGCCGCCGCGTCGAAGGCGACGCCGTCGGGCACGACCACGACCGCCCCCACCAGTTGTCCGCGCTGCGCATCCGGGACGCCCACGACATGGGCGGTCAGCCCGCCGGTGACCTTGGCGATTGCCCTTTCCACCTCGTCGGCCGAGACATTGGCGCCCGCCGTCTTGATCATCGTGCTGAGCCGGCCGACGTAGTAGAAGAAGCCATCGGCGTCGGTTCGGACCAAATCCCCGGTGCGGAACCAACCGTCGGCGTCGAAGCAGTCCTCTCGGCTTCGCCGGTAGTAGTGCTGCATCACGTACGGTCCTCGGATGCAGAGTTCCCCGACCTCGCCGGCACCGACCGCTGATCCGGTTTCGGTGTCGACGATCTTGGTGTCGAAGCCGGGCGCCGGCTTGCCGAACGATCCGCGCCTGGTCTCGGGTTGATCGGTCTCGTCGTCACTGATCAGCACGACGCTGCCGGCTTCGGTCATGCCCAGCATATTGTGCCGCAGCTCCGGGTCGGCCGGTCGAACCTCGGGCGCCATGATGGGGTACAGGTTGCCTCGCCGCATCGATGACAGATCCCGGCGCGGGAAGCTCGGATGGTTCGCCAGGTGCGCGATCCCAGCGATGAAACCGTTTGTCAAGGTGGGTTTTTCGGCTTCCAGTAGGTCCAGCGTCTTACCGGGATCCTCCGCGTTGGAGCACACCAGCGTCGAGCCGGCGACCAGGGTGGCAAGCAGTCCGAAGGCGAGACCGCCGATCCAGAAGAACGGCGAATTGCAGAACAGCCTGTCGTCGGCCGTCAGACCGCGAATGTCGTTGAGGTTGCGCTGGTGTGCCAGCAGCGCGCCGTGCGTGTGCACGACACCCTTGGGGGCGCTGCTGGAGCCCGACGTGTACACGATGGCCAGGGGATCGCAGCCCCGCACATCGGCTTGCGTCGCCGCCAGCAGCTCGGGGGCCACGGTATCGGCCAGCCGGTAGAACCGGTCGATGTCGCGGACTCGCCGCCCCGCACCGCGGTGGTGGCTGATGCCGACCTGCCGCAGTTGCGGGGCGGCCGGGACCATGAGCCGGCAGTCGGATTCGAGATCGGGGTCCGCCAGCACCTGCCCGAGCCGTTGCACGTAGTCGTGGCCGCGGAAAGTTGCGGCGCTCAGGAGTATTTCGACGTCGCTGTCGAGCAGTTGTTGGTGCATCTCACGGGCGGTGACGAAGGTGGAGAAGGGAATCACCACGGCGCCGATGCGCGCCGCCGCCAGCATCGCGATGACGAACTCCACGCCGTTGGGGTAGAGCAGGCCGACATGGGTGCCCTTGCCCGCGCCGGCCGCGATCAGCCCGCGAGCGAGGTTCGCCGAACGCGCCTCGGCTTGGCCATAGCTGATGCGGTCGCCGTCGCAGATCAGTAGGGGATGTTCTGCGCGCGCACGGGCCCGTTGTGTCAGGACCTCGGCGACCGTCGGGCCGTCACCGGGCATGGTCACCGTGTGCGGCGGCGGCACCGAAGAAACGCCGGACCGCACCCAGGTCAGCTTTGCCCGACGGCGTCCGCGGGATGGTGTCGACGATCGCTATCTCGGTGGGAATCTCGTAGCGCGCCAGCCGTGTTCCGAGGTACTCCACGAGCGCGTCGGCGTCGACGGAGGCGGGCCTGCGCAGCTCCACCACCGCGACCGGCGTCGCCCCGAGGCGTTCGTCGGACCGGCCGACCACCGCCGCACCCGCCACTGCGGGGTGGCTCTCCAGGGCGGTGCGGACGTCGTCGGGCATCACCTTGAATCCCCCGCGGATGATCGCCTGGTCGGCACGCCCGACAATCCAGACGAACCCGTCCGCGTCGATGCGCGCCATGTCCGTGGTCCGCATCCACTGGGCCGACGGCCCCAGCTGGCCTGGCTTGACCTCGAGCAGACCGACCTGGTCGGCCCCCAGCGGCCTGCCATCGTCCGCGACCACCCGCAGCTGCGCACCCGGGTTGGCGCGGCCGACGCTGCCCCGTTTGGCGGCCCAATACCGTTGGTAATCCGGCAACGTCCAGCCCGCGACACCGCCACCGAATTCCGTTGCCGCGTAAGAGGTGAGCACGGGAATGCCGTATTTGGCGGTGAAGGCGTCGGCATCCTCGGCCGTCAGGGGGGCCGTGCCGCAGGTGACGGCGCGGATGCTCTCCAGATCGGCGCGCGGCACATCCGAGTGCAACACCGTGCGCAGCGCCGCGGGAACCAGCGATACCGTGCGCGGTCGGTGTCTTCGCACCGCGTCGGCCCACGCGTTCAGCTCGAAACGTTCGAGGAGCGCGAATGGTCGTGCGTCGGCGATGCATTGCAGCACCCGGAACACCCCGCCGATGTGCACCAGCGGCGAGTTGACGATCGCGACCCCGCGGCGGAGCCCGGTGGGCGCCGGGGCGCGCTCGGGTTCGGCGCCCATCACGCTGCGCGCCAGCACGTCGTAGCCGAGGTCGATCCTCTTGGGCGGGCCCGTCGTACCGCTGGTCAACATCCGTACCGCCACCCCGGTCCGCGGGTGGGCCTCGGGCGCCGGATGAATCGTCGGGCGGCCGGTCGGGGGGTCGTCCAATAGGCCCGCAATCGCCACCGTCGTGGCGTCGGTCGCCGGGGGCAGCAGTGTCGTCAGGTCGTCGTCTTCCCCGATGATCAGCGGCAGTCGCAGCCCGGCGAGGTCGGCCTTGGTGCGCTCGTCGCCGCGAGCCGGGTTGACGACGACGACCGTCCCGCCGCCCAGCAGCGCCCCGAGAAAGGCCGCCACGTGACCGGGCCGGTTGCGCAGCAGCATCCCGACGCCGGGTCCGCGATCGGCGACCAGGCAGGCGATGCGCTGTGCCCTGGCGCCGACGGCGGCCCAGGAGATCCATTGGGCGTCATACTCGATGGCGTGCGCGTCGGGCCGCAGGCCGAGGACATCCGCGATGCGTTGACTGAGTGCGTGCGCGGGCATCAGCGGGTCTTCGGTGTGCGCGTGGCAGCTTCGCCGCCGGCCTTCTGGGCGGCGAGTTCGGCGGTGCCGAGCGGATTGCCCAGCCGGGTGTAGATCAGCCCCTGCTCCAGGGCCGCCCGATACGGCTTGTCGAGCGATTCCCAAATCGCCTTCACCGTGCCCTGAGTCGCGGTCGGAGGGTTCGCGGCGATGGTCGCGGCGATCTCGTGGGCGCGGTCCCAGAGCCGGTCGGCGGGGACCACTTCCGAGACCAATCCGATCCGCAGCGCGGTGTCGGCGCCGACCCGCTCGTCGTTGCCCATCAGCGCGATGCGCAGCGTCTCGCCCAAGCCGATGCGCCTCATCAAGCCGATTGGCTCCAGGGCGCAGACCAGGCCGGCCGATACATGCGAGTCGAAGAACGTGGCATCCTCCGCGCAGATGACCACGTCCGATTCGTTGATGAAGTAGAACGCGCCCGCGGTGCACATGCCCTGAACCGCGCACACGACGGGCTTCCACATCTTCTGCCACTTCGGGCTGAGCGATTCGCCGGGATCCTCGTGATTCCATATGTTTTCGGGCTGGCCGTAGGGAGTCTTGATATCCAGCCCGGCGCTGAACGCACGGTCACCGGCTGCCCTGAGGACCACGGCGTTCACCGAGTCGTCGAGTTTGACCGTGCGCCAGGCGTGGGCCATCTCCGCACACATGGTGCGGTTGAACGCGTTCAGCTGCCCCGGCCGGTTCAGCGTGATCGTCGCTACCCGGTCGATCTCGTCGACCTCGAGGAGGATGGTCTCGAACGTCATCGGCACTGCCAATCCGGCTTGCGCTTCTCCACGAAGGCTCTGGGCCCTTCGGCCGCGTCCTCGGTGCGCAACACGCGCTCGCGGAACGTTTCGGCCATGATCTCCGCCTCGTGCAGCGGAACATTGAGGCCCTTGACGATGGCCAGCCGGGTACCCCGAACCGCCAGCGGCGCATTGGAGTTGACGACGTCGGCGATCTCTCGGGCCCGCTCGAGAAGCCGGTCGTGCCCGACGATCTCGCTGATCAACCCGAGCTCGTAGGCGCGTTGTGCGCTCATCCGCTCGTGCTTGCCCATCAGCGCCATGCGCAGGGCGATCGAGCGGGGCAGCACGCGCGCCACCCGCACCATCTCGCGTCCGGCGACCAGCCCGATGCTGACGTGCGGATCGAAGAATGTGGCCTGTTCCGACGCGATCACGATGTCCGACGTGGTGACCCAGTCCATGCCGGCGCCGCAGCACAACCCGTTGACCGCGGTGATCACCGGCTTGGCCGCCGTGCGAAACGGTGGGGTGCCTTCCTGCGGCGCCTCCCATTGGTCGTAGGTGGACAGGTACGGGCGCTCGTAGATCACCTTGCCGTCTTCGGGAATGGCCGTGACGTCAGCGCCCGTGCAGAACGCGCGGCCCGTGCCGGTCACGATGGTCAGCCATACCTTGTCGTCGTTCTCGGCCTCGTCGTAGGCGGCTCGCAGTTCGGTGATCATGTGCGGGCTCAGGGCGTTGAGGGCATCCGGACGGTTCAGCGTGATGGTGGCGGTGTGCCCGTCGACGTCGTATGTGATGGTGTCGAACGAGTCAGTAGGCATCCTGCTCCCTCATCTGCCCTGGAATCTCGGTGCGCGCCGCTGCCGAAAGGCTTCCAGGCCTTCCCTGAAATCGACTGTCCGGCAAGATAGTTCGAGGTTGAACAATTCCTGGGTCATCGATTGGCTGAGCGTCGCATGCTGGCCGAAGCTCAGCGCCTGCTTGGCCAGTCCCATTGCCACCGTCGGCCCGGAGGCCAGCCGCTCGAGCAGCTCGCCGGCGGCGTCGTCCAGCCCGCCGGGGCTCACCGCCTGGTGAATCAGTCCCCAGTCGGCCGCGTCGACGGCGCCGACCTGCTCGCCCAGCAACAGCATTCGCTTCGCCCGCGTGAGGCCGACCAGGCGGGGCAGCAGCCAGGTGGCACCCGAATCCGGGCTGAAGCCACGGTCGGCGAAGGGCTGCCAGAACACCGCGTCGGTGGCGGCAACGGCGAAGTCGGCGGCCAGCGCGAGGTTGCAGCCGAATCCCGCGGCCCAGCCTCGCACGCTGCACAGCACCGGCAGCTGGATGCTCGCGACGAGCTCGATCACGCGGTGGGCGCCCTGGGGTATCCGCCGCACCAGATCGCCCGTGCGGGGCCGCGGCCGGTCGTTGGTGGCGACCCAGTCGACGCCGGCGCAGAAGTCGTCACCGCCACGGATGTGGATCGCCCTGAGCGAATCGTCGGTGGCGGCAGCCGTCAGCGCCTCCACCAAAGAGCCAATCATGGCTTCATTCAACGAGTTACGTCGGGACGGACGATCAAGCGTTAGCCGCAGCACGGCGCCGTCTCGGTGCACTGTCACCGAACCGTCGGCGCCGGCCGCGTCGGCCCCATGACTCACCGTCGAATCCGGCCTTTCTGCCGATACGGTTACCCATACAGTAGGCAATACGATTGATACGCTGTATAAGTTAGCAGGGTACGCTGCCGCCGGAAATAGCCGGGCCGGAAACCCGACCGAAAAGAGATGAAGCATGGCCTTGCAGGAGGGCGGAGCCCAGCGGCGGGTCGCACCCGAGTCGGCGCGGACCGGCGATGCCAGGTTCGGCGAAGCGCCGCTGCCGCAGACCGTGGCCGCCGCCGGCGCCATGCGGCGCCTGAGCTCACTGCTGGTCTCACTCGAGCATCCCCATCCCGCGGTCGACACCATGCTGGCGAAGTTCGCGGAGTGGGAGCGCGAGCTGTCCGCGGTGGCGCCGCGGGACAACGCGCCAAGGATGGGGGACGTCGCCGACGATCCCCGGCGCGTCTATCTCAACCACGCCACCGACATCGGCGCCTACAACCCGTGCTTTCCGGAGTACCGGTTCGACGACCTCGATGCCGACAAGGCGACCGGGCGGGTCAACTTTCCCCTGGTGTACGAGGGCCCGCCGGGATTGGTGCACGGAGGCTTTCTCGGCGTTTTCTTCGACTGCGTCATTCAGCACCACAATTGCGTCACGGGTCTGTCCGGTAAGACGCGGTCGCTGACGGTGACGTTTCGCCGGCCGACCCCCATATCGACCGAGCTACGGTTCGACATCGCTCGCTCGCAGATCGAACGCGGGATCGCGTCGACGGCGCGGTTGCTGCTCGACGGCGAAGTGCTCTGCAGCGGCGAGGTGAACACGTTGGCCTCACCGCCGGAAAAGCTCGCCGGGTTTCAATTCGGCAGGCGGCGAAAGGAGTCCGATAGATGACCGCCCCCAGCGCCCCGGACGATCGCGTACTGTTCGAGGTCGACCGCGACCGCCGCATCGCGACGATCACGCTGAACAATCCGGCCCAACGCAATTCCTATGACGCCGCGATGCGCGAGGCGGTCGCCCGATGCCTGGACCGGGTGGCCGAAGACGACGACCTGACGGTGGTGCTACTGCGCGGGGCCGGGGGCGTCTTCTCCGCCGGGGCCGACATGAACAACGCGTACGGCTGGTACGGCAAGCCGAGCCAACCGGACGGCGATGACGCGTCAGCCAAGCGCCGCCCCAGCCAGCGTCGGCGACTCACCGTGGACCGCAAGTCTTTTGGCTTCTACCACAACTTCATGGGTTTCCCGAAGGTCACGGTGGGCGAGATCGCCGGGTATGCGCTGGGCGGCGGTTTCGAGATGGCGCTGATGACCGACATCTCCGTGATAGCGCGCGACACGAAGATCGGCATGCCGGCGACCCGCTTCCTCGGCCCCGCGCTCGGGAGCCTGCACATGTTCTTCCACCGGCTCGGACCGGTGCTGGCCCGGCGCCTGCTGCTCACCGGCGACGTCATCGAGGCGAGTGAGCTCGAGCATCTCGGAATCTTCACCGACACATGCGATCCCGCCGCGGTGCCCGCCCGGGCGCGGTACTGGGCCGAGAAGGCGGCGAAGATGCCCGCCGACGGGGTCGTCATCGCCAAGGAGGCGTTCCGTCTCGTCGAACAGAGTCAGGCATACCAGGGCGAGGAAGTGGCCAGCTATCTCTTTCACGCCTTCGGCACCAACCTGCAATTCGGGCCGGGCGAGTTCAACTTCGTCAAGACCCGCGCCCAGCACGGGACCAAGGAAGCGTTCCGGCTCCGTGACGAATACTTCGACGTGCCGGAACCCGAGGTGTGATAAGCCGATTCGGTGTCGGGCTAGCGCGCCGGGGCCTTGGGGCGCGCCCGCGACCCGGGCGCCTTGGCCGCCTTGCGCGCCCGTGACGGCGCCGCCTTGCCGCCTTTCGCCCCCTTGCCCTCCTCGATCAACCGGCCGGCGTGATCGAGGATGCAGCCGAGGCCGTACTCGAAATTGGTCTCGTCGGGGGCGCCGATCCGGTGACCGATCCGGCTGACCTGAGCCAGCAGCGGGGTCTTCTCGGGGTCGATGGCGACGGCGTCCTCGATCGCGCGCGCGCCCTCGCCGGAGGATTGGTTCTTTTCGTACAGCCGCTGCAGCACCACCGATCCACGGACGTGCACCGAGACCGCCGAGTAGGTGTCGAAGGCATCCTCCGGCGACAGGCCGGCCTCGACCAGGTTGGCGATCGCCTTCTCCATCTCCTCGGCGCCCAATCGCGCCGCCTTCGGGCTGAGCGCGGCCCGAATCAGGATCAGGTCGCACAGAATTGGGTTGCCCATGAACGTTTTCCGCATCAGGCGCGCATGGTTGCGCAACGTCTCGCGCCAGTCGCTGGCCTCGACGTAGGGGGTGGCGAACACGTACTTGCTCAGCGCGCGATCGGTCATCGCGTTGAGCAGGTCGTCCTTCTTGCGGAAGTACCAGTAGATGCTCGTAACGCCGACGCCGAGGTGTTTGCCCAGCAGCGGCATGCTCAAGTTGTCGATGGACACTTGCTCCGCGAGTTCGAATGCGCCACTGATGATGTCATCGGGATTGATGGATCCGCGTTCGCGTCGTTGACGCTTGTCGGCGATAGCCTGCTTTGCCACTACGGGCACCTCCATCACGATGTATCCTGTGCATGCGGTCGGAGAGCCGTGCCAACTCACCTGCGCATACGTAGGCGTGTCGCCGCTCGACGATGGCCGTCAACCGGGCTTCCGTGCGCTTTTCCATCTGCTACTGTAATACCTATCGTAGGCTTTTTGGTAACGAAGGCTGGACGGGCGAAGGTGACCGGGCACAAGCCATTGAACGAGTCACCAGATGAGCCACGGGAGCCATTGAACGAGTCACCAGATGAGCCACGGGAATTGCCATGGATCTAGGCCTGGCGAATGCCGCCACGGTGGTCGTCGGTGATAGCCGCGGGATGGGTTTGGCGGCGGCGCGCTGTCTCGCCGACGAGGGCGGCCGGGTGGCGTTGGTGGGCCGCAGCCGGGAGGCGTTCGACGCGGCGGTCGCGATCGGCTGAGGAGATAGGGGTCGACTGTGGCGACGGCACGTGAGGCGCGCGCCTGGGCGCGCGGGGCATTGCGGGGAATCGGCGACTCCCTCTACACCCCGTTCTGCGGCCCGGACGGCGACGACATCGACTGGGAGGCGTACCGGACGCTGGTCCGCTACTGCGTCGGCGACCTCGGACACCCGATGTTGTGGTGCACCAGCGGGCTCTCCGAATTCTGGTCGTTGACCCTCGATGAGCGAAAGCGCTTGCTGGAGGTCGCAATCGAGGAGGGACGCGCCGCCAACCCCGACGTCGTCGTGCAGGCGTGCACGGCGGCCCTCTCGGCGAAGGACTGTCTGAACCTGACGCTGCACGCCCAGGAGGTCGGCGCCGACATCGTCTACATCCAAACGCCGATGATGGAGGTGCATGGCGGCGAGGGCGTGTTGCGATTCTTCGAATACATCGCCTCGCGCACCGACATCGCACTGGGCATGTTCAACTCGCCGTCGTCCGGCTACGTCCTGACCGCGGCCGAAAGCGCGCGGATCTACGACGAGGTGCCTGCGGTGTGCGCCACCAAGGAGGGTGCCTTCAGGCCGGCGAACAGCCGCCTACTGCACGAGTTGGCGCCCGGCCTGGTGCTGTGGGAGTGCGACAAGACGGTGTATCGCGCGGGATGGCTGCGTGACGGGACCGTCTGCCCCGCGCAACTGGGCACCACCGGCTATCTGTTCGACACGCCGCAGCGGCGATTGTTCTCTCAGTACTGGGATTTGGTGCAAAGCGACAAGCTGCTGGAGGCGATGGACTTCGGCCGCGAGTCGGGCCTGGACCAGTTCGACCTCGACGTCGGATCCTGGTGGACCTGTTACCCCGGACGGCCCGACTACTTCACCCACTGGGGCGGCGCATTCAAATACGCCGCTTCGCTACTGGGCCTGCCGATCGGCGCCTACCCGCATTCGCGCCCGCCGCAAGCGGAGTTGCCGCCCGAGGCCAAGTCGCAGATCGAGGAGGCTTATCGCCGCCTCGGGCTCATCGGAACGTAGTGACTCGGCAAAAGGGTTGCGCCACAAGTCGACTGACGAGCAAGGGCCCGGTCACCACCGGTGACCGGACCCTTGTCAACCCCTTGTTCTTACTGCTGTTCGGCCTTCTCGCGTGCCTCCGCGGCCTTGGCCTTACCGCGCGCCTTCTCGGCCGCGGCTTCCTTCTTCGCCGCACTGCGCTGCGCGTCGGCCTTGTCCTGCTGAGCCTGACCCTCGTTGACCAGGTCGTTGCGGCCGATGATCGTGCCGACGATCTCCTTGGCCTTTCCGAAGACAGCCTCGACGATGCCCTGGATGGCCTCGATCGGACCGCTCTTGATGTCCACCATGGCGTTTCCCCTCCCTGCTAGTGGGTGTCCTTAGTCGCTTTCCCACATCGGCGGTCGAAGAAAACGTGGTGGGGACGTGGTGCTCGCCACAATGGGCGGATACAGGCACCGGTCCGCCGGTCCGTATACCGCGGTCGACCGCTCGGCTCAGCAAGCCGAAACGCGCTGTTCGGCCGGGGTTCGGGGGGCTGGGCGGCGGTTGTGGAAAACAGTACCGATAGGTATACAGTATGCGTACAAATGCCGCGGAATTCGTGGGCGACCGTGAGGAGGTACGGGGGTAGATGTCCGGCAGCGACGACGCTTCCGAGGACGCGGTGCTCTACGAGGCGACCGCAAGCGGCGTCGCGATTTTGACGTTCAACCGCCCGGACCGCCTCAACGCATGGGGCCCGGACATCGCCGCTGGGTTCTACGCCGCGATCGACCGGGCCGAACAGGACCCGGCCGTCCGGGTGATCGTGCTGACCGGGCGGGGCAAGGGTTTCTGCGCCGGCGCATATCTGGGCACGCCGAGTTCCGCACCGAGCTACGGCGACACGATGGAGAAGGCGAGCCAGACCAACCTCGCCGACCTCGTGGGCGAACGGCCACCGCATTTTGTGACCACGCTGCGCAAGCCCGTGATCGCGGCCATCAACGGCGCCTGCGTCGGCATCGGCCTGACCCAGGCGCTCATGTGCGACGTCCGGTTCGCATCCGCCGGCGCCAAGTTCGCCGCGGTCTTCGCCCGCCGCGGACTGATCGCCGAGTTCGGCATTTCCTGGATCCTCCCGCGTCTCACCACGTGGGGCGCCGCGCTGGATCTGCTGCTGAGTGGCCGCACCTTCCTCGCCGAAGAGGCGGCCGAGCTCGGCCTGGTCAAGGAAGTCGTCGCGCCCGAAGATCTGATGAAGCGTGCGCTGGACTATGCGGAGGACATCGCCCGCAACTGCTCGCCCGCTTCCATGGAAGTGATCAAGCGACAGGTGTACGGCGACGCCACTCGCGACGTGGTCGATGCCACCTCGCGCGCCGAGGTGTTGCTGCACGAGGCGATGCCGCGGCCGGACGTCATCGAAGGCATCACCAGCTTCCTCGAGAAGCGGCCCCCGCAGTTTCCCTCGCTCAACTCGACCGACGCCTAGCGTTCGCCGGGGATGCCGGAAAGGAAGATCATGGCCAGTTTGGGTTACCAGGCGATCGACGTCGACAACCACTACTACGAGCCTCTGGACGCTTTCACCCGCCACCTCGACAGGGCGTTCAAGAGCCGCGGCGTCCAGATGGTCACTCAGGGCAAGCGCACTCTGGCCGTTATCGGCGGTCGAGTCAACCACTTCGTGCCGAACCCCACGTTCGACCCGATCATCGTGCCGGGTTGTCTGGATCTGTTGTTCCGCGGGGAGATTCCCGAAGGCGTGGACCCGGCATCCCTGATGAAGGTCGAGCGGCTCGCCGACCACCCGGAGTACCAGAATCGTGACGCCCGGGTCGCGGTGATGGACACTCAGGACATCGAAACCGTGTTCATGCTGCCGACTTTCGCGTGCGGGGTCGAGGAGGCGCTCAAGGGCGACATCGAGGCGACGATGGCGTCGGTGCACGCGTTCAACCTGTGGCTCGACGAGGACTGGGGCTTCGACCGACCCGATCATCGCATCATCGCCGCGCCGATCATCTCGCTGGCCGATCCGGCGAAGGCGCTGGAAGAGGTGGAATTCGTGTTGGGGCGCGGCGCCAAGCTGGTGCTGGTGCGGCCGGCGCCGGTGCCCGGCTTGGTCAAGCCGCGGTCGTTGGGGCATCCCAGCCATGACCCGGTGTGGGCCCGGCTGGCCGAGGCGGGAGTCCCGGTCGGATTCCATCTCAGCGACAGCGGCTATCTGCACATCGCGGCGGCGTGGGGCGGCAAAGCGACGTTCGAGGGTTTCGGCGCGAAGGATCCACTGGACAACGTGCTCCTCGACGACCGCGCCATCCACGACACGATGGCCTCGATGATCGTGCACGGCGTGTTCACCCGCCATCCGAAACTCAAGGCGGTCAGCATCGAGAACGGATCCTACTTCGTCCACCGGCTGATCAAGCGGTTGAAGAAGGCGGCCAACACTCAGCCCCGTGACTTTCCCGAGGACCCGGTCGAGCAGTTGCGCAACAACGTATGGATCGCCCCCTACTACGAGGACGACCTGCGCGAACTGGCCAAGGTGATCGGCATCGACAAGATCTTGTTCGGTTCCGACTGGCCGCACGGCGAGGGCCTCGAGACGCCGGTTTCGTTCACCGAGGAGCTCACCGACTTCAGCCCTGCCGAAATCCGTAAAGTGATGCGCGACAACGCCCTTGACCTGCTCGGCGTCCCGGTCGCCTCGGCCGTCTAGCCGCTTCCCGCTATGAGCGAATGGACCGTGGGCGCCGTTCTGGACGCCATCGCCGACGTCGTGCCCGACCGCCTGATGACCGTATGCGGAGAACGCAAGAGCACGTTCGCCGAATCGGCGCGCCGCACCAATCGATTGGCGAACTACCTCGAGGACAAAGGGTTCGGTGTATACGCCCCGCGTGATGAGCTGCAGCGCTGGGAATGCGGTCAGGACCGGATCGCGCTCATCATGTACAACGACCTTTACCCCGACATGGTGATCGGATGCCTCAAGGCGCGCACCGTCCCGGTCAACGTGAATCACCACTACTCGCCCCGGGAGATTCGCGAGCTGCTCGACTACGTGCGCCCACGGGGCATCATCTACCATCGCTCGCTCGGCGCGCGGTTCGCCGACGTGCTGCCCCCGATCGGCACGGAGTTGCTGATATCCATCGACGATGGCAGCGCCGTTCCCCAACTGCCGAAGGCGATCTCACTCGACGACGTCCTGGCCGCCGCCAGTCCCGACCGCGAAGATGCGGGATCCCCGGATGACCTCATCATGATGTGCACCGGCGGAACGACCGGACGCCCGAAGGGTGTGCTGTGGCGCCAGAGCGACATGTACGTGTCGTCGATGGTGGGCGCCGACCATGCCAGCGTCACCGAGATTTACGACAAGGTCGCCGGGGGCGGGCAGCCGTGGTTCGCCGTTTCTCCGCTGATGCACGCGGCCGGCATGTGGACCGCCTTCGCCGCGCTCTGTGCGGGCTTGCCGGTGGTGCTCTACGACGACCGCAACAAGCTCGACGTGCGGTCGGTGTGGGAAACCGCCGAGCGGGAGAAGGTGGGCATGATGACCATGGTGGGCGATGCGTACGCCGGGCCGCTGATCGAGGAGCTGCGCACGCGTGCCTACGACCTGTCCTCGTTGCAGGCGATCGGCACCGGAGGGGCCGCCACCAACGCGAAACACAAACGCGCGCTGATGGAATGCCTGCCACACATCACGATCATCGAGGGCTACGGGTCTTCGGAGAGCGGGAACATGGCGTTCGGTCACAGCCGCGAAGGGAACGCCAGCGAGACGTTCCAGCCCAGGGAGGGCGCTACCGTCGTGTCGGCCGACCGCAGCCGGTTCCTGCGGCCGGGTGAGCAGGAGGTCGGCTGGGCCGCCAGGACCGGCCGCATCCCGCTCGGTTACTTCGGCGACCCCGAAGCCACGCAGCGGACCTTCCCGGAGATCGATGGCCGGCGGGTGGTGGTACCGGGCGACCGCGCATCTTTGGAAGCCGACGGCACCATCCGCCTGTTCGGTCGCGATTCGCTGGTCGTGAACACCGGGGGTGAAAAGGTTTTCGTCGAAGAGGTCGAGGAGGTGCTGCGCGCGCTTCCCGGCATCCTCGACGCCCTGGTGGTGGGCCGGCCAAGCGAGCGGTGGGGGGAGGAGGTCGTCGCGCTCGTCGCGACCCACCCCGATGCCCACCTGAGCCGGGACGCCCTGCACGGCGCGTGCACGACGCAGCTGGCGCACTTCAAGGCGCCCAAGGCCTTCATCTTCGTCGAACGGATCGAACGCCTCGGCAACGGCAAGCCCAACTATCGATGGGCCAAAGAGCGAGCCAGTCAACGAGATCCGGTGATCGCGCTCGTCCCATCCGATCCCGAAGGAAGTCATGAACACCAAAGCGATTGATTGCCTGGTGAACGTCCACTTCGGGGAAGCCGAATCTCAGCCGACTTGGATGCTCAAGGTCAGGGACGACTACTTCAAGGGTCCCGAGTCGATGTTCGCCCCGGTCGACCTCTCCGAGCTGCTCGCCGAGATGGACGAACAGGGCGTACAGCAGGCGATCCTGATGGACTCGCTCGCCAACCCGTCCACGACCGCGCGCAAGTTCGTCGAGGCCAGGCCCGAGCGCTTCGCGCTGGCCATGGGCGGTGTCAACCTGCTGCGCCCCGTGCGGTCGCTGCGCGAGCTGACCGCGGTCGCGGCGGACCTCCCCGTCGCGTATGCCGTAGTGGGGCCAAGCTTTTGGGGTGACGGCCAGTACCCGCCCAGCGACGCCGTGTACTACCCGCTCTACGCAAAGTGCGCGGAACTGGACCTTCCGCTGTGTGTGAACACCGGAATTCCGGGACCGCCCATACCCGGCGAGGTCCAGCACCCGATGCACCTGGACCGGGTGTGCGTGCGCTTTCCCGAGCTGCGGCTGTGCATGATTCACGGTGCCGACCCGTGGTGGGACGTCGCCATCCGATTGCTGCTCAAGTACGCCAACCTGCGCCTGATGACGTCGGCGTGGTCGCCCAAACGGCTGCCGGAGAGCCTGCTGCACTACATGCGCACTCGTGGCCCCAACAAGGTGATCTACGCGTCCGACTGGCCGGTGTTGCCCATGCGCCGGGTTATCCCCGAAGCCCGCGCGCTGGATCTTCCCGCCGAGGTACTGGACAACTACCTTTACAACAACGCGCGAGACTTCTTCTTCGGGAAGGACGAGTAACGATGGACCGCTTCGAACTACGCAGGCTGGATTACAGCTTGTCCGACGATCACGTCGCCCTGCAGGCGGCCTACAAGCAGTTCTTCAAGACCCACTGTCCGATCGAAACGGTGCGTGCCGCAGAGCAATCCGGTTTCGACAAGAGTCTCTGGGAGAGGTTGTGCGGGATGGGCGCCACCACGATGGCGCTGTCGGAGTCGTGTGGCGGTGACGGCGCCACCCTGGTCGATCTCACCCTGGTGGCCGAGGAGATCGGCCGGTCCCTCGCGCCGGTTCCGTGGATCGACCACGTCTGCACCGCGCGGCTGCTGGGGCGCCTCGGCGCGCTGGGGGAGGGCGCCGCCGGGATAGCCGAGGGCGAACAGCTGGCCGCCCTGGACCCGCGGATCGACGATGGGCGCGGTCCGCGGTTGATCCCCTCGGGGTCGATCGCCGATCACATCGTCGTCCGCGACGGCGACCAAGTCGTGCGCCTGACCTTTGGCACCCGTCCGGCGAAGGTAGACAACATCGGCCGGCTGCCGATGGCCTGGGTGGACCCAGCTGCGGCGGACGCCCGTGAGGTCGTCGCCGAGGGGCCCGAGGCACTAGCCGCTTACCGGCTGGCCCTGGACGAGTGGCGGCTGCTGACCGCGGCGGCGCTCGTCGGGCTGGTGGAGGAGACCATGACCATCGCGGCCGAATTCGCCAAGACCCGGTACACGTTGGGGGTGCCCATCTCCACGCTGCAGGGGATTTCGCACCCGCTCGCGAACATGGCCATCACCGTGCAGGGCGGCCGGAATCTGGCCCGACGCGCCGCCTGGTTCCTGGACAACGAACCCGACGAACGGCCCGAATTGGCGCCTTCCGCATTCGTATTCATGGCAGAGGAGGCCGCCAGGGCGGCGACGATGGCGGTCCACATTCAAGGCGGGCTGGGCGTTTCCGCCGAAGCCGCGGCGACGGCGTATCTGGTGCGGGCCCGGGGCTGGCCGCTGGCCGGCGGCGATCCGGGCGCGACGGCACAACGGGTGGCGCAGATCGTGGCCGCCCGCGAGGGCGCGGCGCAGCCGGCATAGGAAGGAGCGACACTGTGGATTTCTCGCGCGTCGAACTGTCCGACGAGGACGAGGCGTTCCGCGACGAAGCGCGGAACTTTCTGGCCACGCACATGACCGAAGAGATCAGGCGCCGGGACCGGGAAACGGGCGACAATTTCGACGAGGGCCTGCACCTGAAGTTCGGCGCCGCAGGCTATTTGGCGGCGGAGTGGAAACCGGAATCCGACGGCGGTTTCAGCCGGGTGCGGCGCCGTATCTGGGAGTTGGAGAAGCGGCGCGCACACGTTCCCTGGGTGACCTGGGGGACCACCGCGATGGTGGCTCGTTCGGTGGACAAGTTCGGGTCGGCGCAGCTGCGCGACGAGGTGTTACCGAAGGTCTTCAGCGGCGAGGTGAGGCTGTGCCTCGGCTACACCGAGCCCGAGGGCGGCTCCGACATCGCGACCTGCAAGACCCGCGCGGTCCGCGACGGCGACGGGTGGATCATCAACGGCTCCAAGATGTTCACGACCGGGGCCCATAACTGCCAGTACGTCTTCCTGATCACCAACACCGCCCCGGAGGCGCCGAAGCACAAGAGCCTGACCATGTTCCTGGTGCCGCTGGAATCGCCGGGCATCGACATCCAGGGCATCCGCACCGTGGACGGCGACCGGACCAACATCGTTTACTACAGCGATGTCCGCGTGGACGACAAGTACCGGCTGGGTGAGGTGAACGGCGGCTGGACGGTGCTGCGAGAACCGCTCAACGTCGAGCACGGCGCAGTCGCCGCCGCCCCCGACGGGCTGCAGGACACGTCAATCATGATGCACCAGGCCGGATTTCTGTCTCAGGCGGTGGACAAGGCGGCGGCGAGCGTCACGCGGCCCGACGACGACGGGCGCCGGCTCGTCGACGACAAGTCGGTCGCGTACCGCCTGGGCCGGTGCGTCGCCCGACTGGAGACGGCGCTGGCCACCCCGAGCATCTTCGGCCGGGTCGCCATCGCGCAAACCATGCGCGACATCTCCCCGGAACTCATGGACCTCCTCGGCGCGTCCTCGGCGCTGCCCTTCGGGACGGAAGGGGCCGCCGACGACGGCAGCGCCGAATACGCCTACCGATTCGCCCCGCTGGTCGGCATCTACGGCGGCACGCTGGAGGTGTTCCGCAACATGATCGCGCAGTACATGTTGGGTCTGGGTAAGCCGGCGTACGGGCCGCCGGCCAAGAAGGTCGGTTGATAGCGCGCCGAACGTGCACTCAGGGCGAGAAATCGGCCAATTCTTCGCCCTGAGTGCACGTTCGGCGAAGTTTCAGGTCGTCACCGCGGCCGTCGCCGGCGTTCTTCATGCGATAGCACCCGAGTCCTTCAGTTCCTCGATGCGGTCCCAATCCATGCCGAGCTCCATCAACACCAGCTCGGTGTGCTCGGACGCCTGTGGCGCGCGCGTGGTCACCAGCGGCTCGTGGTTGAACTGCACCGGACCGCGCACGACGCGGAAAGGCTTTCCGCCGCTGGCGAGCTCGACCTCGCTGACCATGTCGTTGGCCAGGGCCTGCTCGTCTTCGACCAGGTCGAGCAGGCTCTGGAACGGCGCCCACTGGCCCTTCATCGTCTTCAGGTGTTGCCGCCAATAGTCGAAGGGCTTGCCGGCGAAGGCCTTTGCGATCAGCTCGGCGGCCGCGCTGGCGTTCTGGATCAGGGGCAGCACGTCGGAGAAGCGGGGGTCGTCGGCCGCCTCGGGGATGCCGAGATGCTCGAACGTGTCGCGGATCAAGCCGGTCGGGCTGATGATGCACAGGTTGATAGTGCCGCCGTCGGAGGTTGCGTAGTTGCCCATGAAGGGGTTCACCGACATCGCGCCCGCGGCGCCCGGCATCGGGGTGCGCATCACCTGTCCGGTCTCCATGCCCTGCGTCACGCTCGCTCCCGCCGCCCACCAGGCGGTGCTCAGCAATGACACGTCGAGCTCGACGGCTTCGCCGGTGCGCTCGCGATGCAGCAGCGCCGCGGAGATGCCACCGGCGATGAACATGCCGCCGATGGAGTCACCGAACGCTGGAATACCCTGCCCCAGTGCGCCGCCCAGCTCCTCGGGGGTCAGCGCGTACCCGATGCCGCTGCGCGTCCAGAACGCCGTCCCGTCGTAGCCACCCACGTCACGCTCGGCGCCCTTGTCGCCGTACGCCGAACCTCGCGCGTATATGATGTTCGGGTTCACCGCGCGAATGTGCTCCACGTCGAACTTGTGCTTCTGCCGCTGCGCCGGCATGTAGTTGGTGAGGAACACGTCAGCGGTCTTGGCCAGCTCGTAGATCACCTCCTGGCCGCCCGGCGTCGAGACGTCGATCCCGACGCTGCGCTTGCCCCGGTTGGGGTGTTCCATCAGCGGATGCCGCTCCGGATCGAGTTGGATGCCGCCCATGTTGATGAAGCCGCGTTGGGTGTCGCCGCGCAGCGGGTGTTCGACCTTGATGACGTCCGCGCCCCAGTCCGCGAGGATCGCCCCCGCCGCCGGCACGAACGTGAATTGCGCGAGTTCCAGGACCCGGAAGCCCGACATAACTTTGACCATTTTCTCAGACCCTACTTTGCGTCGAATGTCACGGGAAGCGAAGTCGGCGAACGGAACGGCTGGCCGTGGATGTGGGGGTCGTCCTCGGTCAGCAGGCTGACGTTGGTCACTCGATCCAGCAGGCACTCGATCGCGACGCGGGTTTCCAACCGCGCGAGGTGCAGGCCCAGACAGGTGTGCTCACCTGCGGCGAACGAGATGTGCGGCACGTGCTTGCGGAAGATGTCGAATTCCTCCGCACGCTCCCAGCGCCGCTCGTCGCGGTTCGCGGACCCGATGCACACGCCGATCACAGACCGCGCCGGGATCTCGACCCCCTCCAGCTCGGTGTCTTCGGTGGTGAAGCGCTGCACGGTGGTAAGCGGTGTCTCGTAACGCAACCCCTCCTCGATCGCCTGCGGCAGCAGCCCGGGGTGGTCCCGCACCTCGGCGAACTGGTCCGGATGGGTGAGCAGCAGGTAGAGCAGGTTGCCCGACGAGCGGTACGTGGTCTCCAACCCGGCCGGCAACAGCAGCCGCAGGAAGGAGTAAATGCTTTCGTCGCTTAGCCTTTCGCCGTCGATCTCCGCCGTCACCAGGTCGCCGATGATGTCCTCGGTGGGTTCGGACTTGCGCCGTTCGATCTGCTCGACGAAGTAGTCCTTGAGCGCCGCCGACGCCTCGAAGGCGCGTTCGTAGTCGACGTGGTAGCTGATCAATTGCACGGCGCGCTTGCGGAAGGTCGGCAGATCGTCGGCGGGCAACCCGAGCAATCGGGCGATGACGCGAGTGGGAAATTCGAAGGTGAAGTTCCGGACCAAGTCGGCTTCGCCGGTGTGGATGAACTCGTCGATCAGCGCGTTGCAGATGGGCCGGACGATGGTGTTCTCCCAGCGGGCCAGCGCCTTGGATTTGAAAGCGGCGGAGACGAGGTTGCGATGGTCGCGATGCTTCTTGCCTTCCATCGCCAGGATGGTCGGCCCCATGAAGAGCCCGATCGTCTTGTCGTATGGCGCGGAGCTGAAAGTCCGGCCGTCGCGGAACACCGTGTTCACCGCATCGAAGGACACCGCGGAGTACTCCCGCTTGGGCATCAGCGACTCGGGCGTCTTGGAATAGTCCATCACCGTCCCGCGGAACACCCCGGACTCGAGACGCTTGCGGGCGAAGAACGGGTAGGGATCGCGCAGGCTGACGGTCTCGTCACTGCTGCGAACGTCGGTCGTCACGTAGCACTCCAGCATCTCCAGCAGAAACGGGGCAGGCCTCGCGTAAGATCGTACTGTAATTCTTACAGTAGACAATATGGGCGGGGCTGCCCGGGTCGGGCGAGTCAGCGGCGACTGCCGAGATGCCCGTGGATTGCGAACTCAGGCGCTATCCCTTACTTCGCGACCGCAGAGCCGTTCAACTCCCCGCAGGAGTGCGGAGTGGTCGAGGCTTCCGTCGCCGTTGGCCCGGGCGGCGGCCATGAGTTGCGCGACGAGGGAACCGACAGGGCTGATGGCGCCGACCTTGCGGGCTGCTTCGGCGAAGATGCCGAGGTCTTTGTGGTGCAGGTCGATGCGGAAGCCGGGCGTGAAAGACCTGCTCAGCATGTTGTGGGCTTTCTGATCAAGTACCGCTGATCCGGCGAGGCCCGCGCTGAGGACACTGATCGCCGCGTGAGTGTCCACACCATGCGCTTCGAGGAAGACGAGCGCCTCGGCAAGGAGTTGTATGTTGCCCGCGACGATGAGCTGGTTGGCGGCCTTCAACGTCTGCCCTGAGCCGCAGGGTCCGACGAGTGCGGCGTGGGCGCTGACCGCTTGCAGCACTGGTTGCGCCGCCGCGAAGTCCTCAGGGCTGCCGCCCACCATGACCGAGAGTTCGGCGTTGATGGCGCCAACCTGGCCGCCCGAAACGGGGGCGTCGATCATCCGGAGACCGCGCTGGCGCGCCCGGCTGGACAGCGTGCGTGTGACCTCGGGCCGGATGCTGGAGAAGTCGATGATCAGCGCACCCGGTTGGGCCGTCTCGAAAACTCCACCGTCGGCGGTTAGCACGGCTTCGACGTCGGGGGAGTCGGGCAGCATGAGGGCGACGATGTCGGCGTGCTGGACCGCGTCGGCGATGGAGTCGGCGGCAACACCGCCGGCGGCGACGAGGTCGGAAACTCGGTGACGCGATCGGTTGTATCCGGTCACCTGATGACCCGCGCGGACGAGGTTGACCGCCATGGGACTGCCCATGATTCCGAGACCGATGAAGGCGACCGCACTCACTACGACCCTCGCTTTTCTTTGATTCAACCGATTCGGAGCGGCAGAACCGCGTCAGGTGGGAAAGAAGCTCGATAGCGCGGCGGCGGTCTCGTCGGGCAGCGTTTCGGGGATGAAGTGCCCCGATGGCAGCGTCGTCGCGGTGACAGTTGCAGCACATTGGGCTTGCCAGAGGGCGTGAGCGTCGAACAGGCGATGCACTGCTCCGTTCTCGGCGGTCAGAACCTGTGTGTCGCAGGCGATCCGATGTCCGCGATCGCGACTGTGTTGATCGTGTTCGAGGTCGATGCCGGCGCTGGCCCGGTAGTCCTCGGCGGTGCTGTGCAGCGTCTCGGGAGTGCAGAAAGCGCGTTCGTACTCGGCAATCACCTCGCGTTCAAGGTAGTCGTCGTTCCCGCCTGATAGTTGTCGTAGCACGATGGCCAGGTAAGCGGCCGGGTTGCCTCCGATGAGAAGTTCGGGCAGTGGGGCGGCCTGAATGAGCAGGAACCAGTGAAAGTAGGCGGTCGCGAACTCTTGGTTGGTGGCCCTGTACATGTCGAGGGTGGGGGCTATGTCGATCAGAGACAGCTTCCTGACTCGGTGTGGGTGATCCAGCGCCAGGCGGGCCGCAACGCGCGCCCCGCGGTCGTGCCCACAGAGGTAGAACGAGTCTCGTCCGAGCTGATCCACGACCGCGACGAGGTCGTTGGCCATGGTCCGCTTGCTGTAATTGCTGTGATCGGGTAACCCGACCGGTTTGGCGGAGGCCCCGTAGCCGCGGAGGTCGGGTATGACCAGGAAGTAGCGGTCCCGCAGCCGGCCGGCGATGTGGCGCCACATCAAGTGGGTCTCGGGGTAGCCGTGCACGAGCAGTAGTGCGGGTCCGCCAGGGTTGCCGCCCCACCGGGCGTAGATAGCCGTTCCGTCGATATCGAAGGTACCGGCGTCGAATCCGGGGAACCAGCGCGAGTCCGCTTGTGCGACAGTCTGTTTTGGGTTTGGGCGGTCGCCGGGTTGGGCGTTGTCGATCATGTTCAGTGCGGCTCGGCGGGTGCACCCGACGATCTCATGACAATGGCCCTTTCGTGAGTGATGCGAGGTGCGAAACCGGAACTCCGGTGTGGCCGATGGTCACCGGCTGATGTGTTCCAGGAGGTGCTTGGACCACATGTCAGGTGACTCCAGTGGGCTGAAATGGCCGCAGTTGTCAAGGTACTCGAGGGTGAAGTCTTCGTAGAAGTCATCCAGGGTGTCGCTCCATGCCTGTGGGAACAGGGGTCCTGGTCCGGCCACAAGATGGTGATGGGCTTGGCGAACCTGTCTTCCCGTGCCGGCGTCGTCTCGTTTGCGTAGAAGGTGATCGGATTGCCCTCAGGGTTGCGGAACCACAGGACGCCGGCCAGGAATGCCCCTGGTGCGCAGTGGTTCTCGGTTAGGTGGTCAAGGAGGTCGTCGACAACGGTCGATCCGGGCGCCGACCAGTTCACCAGGTTTTCCTTGAGTGCAGCGCGGACGGCGCCGGGCTTGCCGTCGATGATTTCTTCGACGAGTTCCGACTTGTAGAAGATGGCGTGCACGAACGCGTTCACCGCGTCCTCTTCGAGAATCCGCCGCCCGACGCCCAGGGTGGGCGGTGCGACTACCAGCGATCGCACCAGATCGGGCCGGGTCGATGCGACCGTCTGGGCGGTGAAGCTGCCGATGTCGTATCCGCCCAGCACGGCATTGCTGATACCCAATTCTTCGAGCAGGGCAATGACGCTGCCCACCTGGCGACTGAGTGCGTAGGCCGTTGGATCGCTCAGGTGTTTGTCCGACTTGCCGTAACCGCGCAAGTCGATCACGGTGACATCGGCGTGCTCCACCAGTTGCGGCATGACCCTGGAGTACTCCCGGTGGTCGCCGGGGTTGCCGTGAATCAGGACGACCGGGACACCTTGCCCGGAGCGCTCGTAGTAGAGCTTGAAACCGTCGTGTTCGCTCGAGTAGGGCACGGAACCAATCCTTCCTGTCGGCGCACCAGCGCCTCGCGATCCGCGACGGTGCTGCTCCGAAAAGGGTTTACCCGGAGCCGGTTCGGGGCTCTCCGTAGTGATCGTAAAAGCTGGCCCGAGGTCAGATCGCCAGCTGGCTGGAATCGATCGCCTTCTGACTCATTTTGCCCGCCGGGACGCTCGTCAGCCGCCGGAAGGGACGCGGTCCGCGGTGCCTGCTCGCAGTCGCAGCGAGACGCCACCTAGTTGGTCAGCCCGCATTGTCGGTCAGTACCGGCATGTGTGTCGACGGTCCGGAAAGCTTGCCGGTACGCCTGGGGGCTGACGCCGACGATGCGCCGGAATGCGGGACGGAGCGACACCGCGGTGGCCAGACCTACCTGTCGCGCAATGGCGTCGACGGTCAGCTCGGTGCGCTCCAAAAGATTCTGGGCGCGCAGGATCCGTTGGTGCAGTAGCCATTGCAGCGGCGAGACCCCTGTTTGGACCCGGAAGCGGCGATCGAAGGTCCGCCGACTCAGGCCGGCTCGTGCGGCGAGCGCGTCAATGTCCACATGCTGCAGATGAGCGATGGCGTATTCCATCACCCTTCCCAATTCGACGTCTTCGGACCGGAGGGGGACCGGGCGATCGACAAACTGTGCTTGGCTGCCGCATCGTGCGGGCGACAGGACGAGATGACGGGCTATCGCCGTGGCCGCGGCGGCGCCCCAGTGGCGTCGCACGACATGAAGGCAGGCATCCAGACCAGCTGCCGTCCCGGCGCTGGTGACAATGTCGCCGTCGTCGATGAAGAGGACCGAGGGGTCAACGCGCACCGATGGATACCGCGCTGCCAGCGTGGGTGCATGGAACCAGTGTGCGGCGGCCCGCCGGCCGTCGAGCAGACCGGTGGCTGCGAGGACGAACGCGCCCATACACAGGCTCACGATCAAGGCGCCGTCGGCGTGTGCTGTGCGGACTGCTTCCAGTGACCCTGGGGGTGGGGCGTCATGAGGACTGCGCCAGCCGGGTAAGACCACAATCCCGGCGCGGTCCAGGGCCTCTAGCCCATGCGGTGGATCGAATCCAACACCGTCGCTGGTGCGCATCCGACCGGTTTCGCCGGCAACCGGTAGCACGGTGAATGCGGGAGCCCCGGCAGGATTCATGCCGAACACGCTCATCGGCACCGATGTCTCGAACATCGACGCCCCGTTGAACATCAGCACGGCGATGGTGCGCAGGCTTCGGCCTCCGCCCACGCGGCGAGCACCGGTCGAATTAATGCCGCCCGCATCGCGCGCGATCCCAACGCTGTCCTCACGCCGCGTCGGGAGTTGATGCGTTACCGGTGTGGTGAATAGTGGCCGTGACGTCGGATGCGCGGAGGTCAGCGCAGCCGGATGTCGACTGCGATTGCCCGGCCGCGGCGGGGCGGTGGGCGGGGAACTCCGCTCGATTCGGTCTAGAGTGAATTCCATAGCATGTGTCCGGTCACTTTGGTTGCGCTGCAACGTGTTTGAGTGCGGCCGGTTTGTTGGTCTCGCCGGCAAGTCGTGGGTGGTGATGTATCCCGCGTTCGAGTTGCGTCTCACCGTGGTCCCCGTGGTTCCTCCCCAGGCCCAGCTGTGTCCCTCGTACCTTCACCGATCGCGCTCCCCGCCCACCCGGTCACGTCGTCGCGGCCCTGCAACGCGGAGGCTCTGATGGCTTATGTTTGCGCGCGAAACCGTCTCAGTGTGTGCCGGGGCTGCACGACGTTGTGCCTCCGCTGCAGACGGCCGGGGCGGACCTTGCCGAAGGGTGATGGCGCCGAACCCGGGGCAGCAGTGGTGCGCCGCGCAGAGCGCTCCAACTCACGCCGCCCGGAGGGGCGAGGCGGTTGCCGCGCAGACCGACGTCGCAGCTGGCGTGGTGCAGCTGTGCCCCGCGGGACCCTTACTGCGGTGTGGCAGAAGAAAACTCCGTCTCAGCGCCGGCACGCAGGCGGTGACCGCGCCAGTCCCGCGGGGACAGTCCGTATGCGGCGCGGAAGGCGCGGCTGAAACTCGACATGTCGGAGAATCCGTGCCGGCGCGCGACACTGGCGATGGTCACCGTCGCGTCGCTCCGGCCCAGCTCGTGGCGCGCGGCTTCCAACCGCCGGGTACGGATGTACTCGGCCAGGCTGATGTTGGCGTCGGCGCACGTTTTGTACAGATGCCGCACCGAGACGAAGTGTGCCGCGGCGATGCGTTCGGCGTTGAGCTCCGGATCACGCAGATGTCGAGACACGTAGTCCAGAATCCGGACGACCAGCGTGTTGGCGAGGGGTTCGGCCGCGCGCTCTGCATAGCCCAACTGGGTCGTGATCACCGCGCGAAGCAGTTCGATGCTCGGGTGCGCGACGAGATCGCCGTTGACCGCGGTGAACAGGCTCGGATCGGCGGCCACACGCCGGAGGTGATCGTAGGTCAACGTGGCCAGCGGATGCTCAGGGATAAGCGGCACGGCGCACGCTTTGCGGATCAGTTCAGTCGGCAAAGCGAGCGCGGAGTGGGGGATCTGGAAGAACTCCCCGCCCATGCCCTCGGCGTTGAGCAGTGTGTAGGGGGCGCTGGAGTCGTACAGCGCCATCGCACCGGGGTGCAGAACCGCCTCCCTGTCCTCCTGCACCACCATCGCGGTACCGGCGAGCTGCAGATTGACGAAGACCGTGGGCTCGGCGCCATCGCGCGCCAGCGCTGGTGTCCGGACCACCCTGTTGGCGGTCGTCTCTCCGACACAGACGGTCAGGTCACCGAGCGGAGTGACCAGCCCATGAGCGGTCGCGCCCGGGCCGTCTTCCACCCAATGCCACTCGACGGACACCATGGCCGCGCCCATGGCCCAATGCATGTAATCGGAGCGTTCCACCGGGTCGACGGCGTCGGTATCGAGGACGATGGCCATGGGGAAGACTTCCTTTCACCTGGCAGGTGAGCGCTCCCGTTGCGTGATCGCAATCCTAAAACCGGACCCGCGAGGCCGCCAAGCGTCGGGCCAGGCGCCGTCGCACGCGTCGCCCGCCGCGGTGTCCCCGGCATTCCGCTAACACGGAATGCCGCTCCTCGGAGCCCGTGGCCCGATGGTGTTCGGCGTGCCGTCGAGGAGAACTGGTCAATCACCGATCGATTCCAGCCAGGAGCGATTAACCAAACGCGAGCGCTTCTACCATCGCCTTCAAGAGTCCGGAAGGCCTCCGTAGCAGCCTTCTACCGTGGAGGGGGACAGCGATGCCCACGTTCAACCACAACATGTTCGACCACGCGGATGTCCGGATCCATTACGTGACCGTGGGCACCCCGCCGAGTCACGGTGGCGACGATCGGGCCTTGGTGCTGCTGCACGGCTGGCCCCAAACCTGGTGGGAATGGCGCCATGTCATGGGGCCCTTGCACGAGGACGGCTGGTTTGTCGTCGCTCCCGACTACCGAGGCGCCGGGGGGTCATCCAAGCCCGCCGGCGGTTACGACAAACAAACCATGGCAGGCGACATCAAGGCCCTGCTCGACCATCTCGGTGTGCAGCAGCCCATCACCTTGGTAGGCCACGACCTCGGGCTGATGGTCGCCTACGCCTACGCCTGCCTGTACTCGACCGGCGTCGAACGTCTTGTGCTCATGGAGGCGCCGATCCCGGGGACCAATGCGTATGAGAGCGTGGCCACCACCAACTACAGCTCAAATAGACTCTGGCACTTTCACCTACACGGCGCGGCCGACAACGTCGCCGAGACTCTGATCGCTGGCAGCGAATTCCCTTATCTACGTTCGTTCTACCAGCGCCTGAGCGCCAATCCCGACGCGATCTCGATATCGGACGCGCAGCGGTACGTGGCTGACTACACGGCCCCCGGAGCCATGCGTGCGGGCCTTGAACTGTTCCGCGCCTTCGAGCAGGACGCGTCCGACAACCGACGCATTCTGGCGGAGCAGGGCAAGCTCACGCTGCCAGTTCTCGGACTCGGCGGGACCGCGAGCTTCTTCGTACCGATCGCCGAGGCCATGCTCTCGGAGGTCGCCGACAACGTCACGGTCCGGCCAATCCAAGATTCGGGACACTGGATCGCCGAGGAACAACCCGAGACGCTCCTGTCGTGCCTGCGCGAATTCATCGAGACAACCGGCGGTACGAAGGGACGCGCGGCATGATCATCTTGAATGTCTTCTTCGACGTGGCGCAAGCGCACGAAGCCGAGTTTCTGAAGCTGTTGAACCACATGGTGGTCGAGTCCAACAAGGAAGACGGCTGCAGCCTGTATCAACTGTGGCGCAACGCCCATGATCCTTACAGCTACGTCCTCGTCGAACATTGGGCCTCGCAAGAGAGCCTTAACGCCCATGGCAAGACGTCACATTGGATCGACTTCAACGACACCGTCAACGGATACTTGAAGTCCGATTACGAGGAACACCACTACACCGAGATCCCGCGCTGAGCCCTGGGCCGCGAGCGCGGGTGGAGACCGCTACAGCGCATACAGCGCCGGCAGATTGACGACGATCGCCTCCTGGCTGCTGCGGGCAATGACCAACTCCGCCGGCGTGTTTGGATCGGGGTTCTCCTCACGGTGGGGCAGATGTGGGGGTACGAAGACGTAATCGCCGGGATCGGTCCGGACCCGAACCTCGCGCTCCCCGTCGAAGAACACAAACTCCGGATGGCCGCTGCGGACGTAGATCATCGTCTCGGAATCACCGTGGTGGTGGTTGGCCGAGGCGCTGCCCGGCGACGCCAAGGTTTCTCCCATCCACAGCTTCTCGCTACCCACCGTGGATCCACTCAACGCGGCGAAGCGCTGCATGCCGTCCGTCTGCGCTGTGGTGCCATCAAGTTCGGTTGACTTGACGTGGCGGACGCGATTGCGCGGTACATGCTGCTGGGCATTGGGGGTGAAGTCGGGATGAAAACCGTCGGGGCCGGTCATGCAGTCGAGCGTAGACCTCCGGAGCGGTTCAACAATCGCTCCGCCCGGGACGAATTCGAGACAATCAGCGATCAAATCAGGTCATTGTCAACGCATTTGCGGTGGAGACCGCGACGGACGGCGCCAAGCGGCGGTCGACCTTCGCTGTCAGCCGTTCACCGCCTGCTCGCGCGCCCACCGGTAATCCGCCTTGCCCGACGGGCTGCGCTCGATTGCCGCCCGGAACACGATCGCCTTGGGCAGCTTGTAGCGGGCCAGCGATTGCCCGGCGTGGGCGACCAACTCCTCGGCGTCCGCATGAGCGCCCTCGGCCAGCGCGACGACGGCGACGACCTCCTGCCCCCACCGCTCGCTGGGCCGTCCGGCGACGACCACGTCGGCCACCGCGGGGTGCGACGCGATCGCGGTCTCGACCTCCTCGACGAAGATCTTCTCACCGCCGGAGTTGATCGTCACCGAATCGCGGCCCAGCAGCTCGATCTTGCCATCGGCTTGGTGACGGGCCCGGTCGCCGGGAATCGCGTATCGCACTCCGTCGATGACCGGAAATGTCTTGGCGGTCTTGGCGGCATCGCCCTTGTAGCCCAGTGGGACGTAACCGCGTTGCGCCAGCCAGCCCATGCCGTCGTGGCCGGGCGCCAGGATGGTGGCCAAATCCTCGGCCGCCACGAACGTGTCCGGTCCGGCGTTGAAAGTGCCCGTAGACACCGCCCCGGAAGTGGACATGTGGTGCATCTGCGCGCCGGTTTCGGAGGACCCGACACCGTCGACCACGATGGCGTTCGGCAGGACTTCGATCAACCGTTGCTTGACGAACGGGGTGAGCAACGCGCCCCCATTGGCCACCACGGCCAGCGACGACACGTCGGCGATCCCCTTCTCGATGGCGGCGACCAACGGGCGGGCCATCGCGTCACCGACCACCGTCACCACGCTCACGCGCTCGCGCTCGATGGTGCGGACCACCTCGTCGGCGTCGAGACGATCGACGACCGAGGGGAAGACGACAGACTGCCCGGTGGTGATGGCCGTCATCACGCTCCACTGGGCCGCGCCGTGCATCAGCGGGGGCAGGATCATCAACTTGGTGCCGGGGCCCGCCAGCACGCCGGCCGCGATCTCCTCGACGGACCCGAACGGCTCGCCGGTCATCAGGTTGCGGCCGCCGAAAGAGGTCATGAAGATGTCGTGCTGGCGCCACAGCACGCCCTTGGGCATTCCCGTCGTCCCGCCGGTGTACAGGACGTAGAGGTCGTCCGGTGAATTCTGCACCGGTGGCGGTTCGGGTGCGCAGGACGCGAGGGCGCTCTCGTAATCCACTGCGCCGTAAATCAAGTCGTTGCCGGAGTCGTCGGCGATCTGAATCAGAACCCGCAGCTGCGGGAGGTCCGGCAGGATTTCGGCCACCCGTGGCGCGAACGCGGCATGGTAGATCAGCGCGGTCGCCCCCGAATCCGCCAACAGATACTGCAGCTCGCTCTTGACGTATCGGAAGTTGACGTTGAACGGGGCGACTCTGGCCTGGAAGGAGCCCAGCAACGCCTCGACGAATTCGTTTCCGTTGTAGGCGTAGATGCCGAGGAGGTCCTGGCCGGTCTCGTGGCCCGGCAGGCCGGCGCGTTCGGTGTGGCACCCGAGCCCGCGGGAATGCAGGTAAGCGGCGAGGCGGTGGGACCGCTCGATCACCTGTGAATAGCTGTACCGCCGTTCACCCTGAATCAGCAGCTCCCGGTCGGGAATCGCGGCCGCAACGGCCGCCGCGACGGCGGGGACGGTGAATTGTGTTGCTGTGTCGGACATCAGGCCTCTCATGGCTGGTGGGGGAGGAGGCGGACCATCAGGCCGTTGGCCTCGGTGAGCAGCGTGCCATCAGCGGCCGTCATCGTAGCGGAGATGAAGATCTTCCTGCCCTCGATGTCGGTGATGCTGCCGTGGGCGCTCAGCGGCTCGTCGATCGGCGTGATGTTTCGGTAGTCGACATGCAGGTACGCGGTCCGG
Organism: Mycobacterium sp. E735; assembly: GCF_001666955.1. Taxonomy (NCBI): domain Bacteria; kingdom Bacillati; phylum Actinomycetota; class Actinomycetes; order Mycobacteriales; family Mycobacteriaceae; genus Mycobacterium; species Mycobacterium sp. E735. The sequence continues at coordinate 43,498 of NZ_LZIX01000071.1, forward strand.
GTGGGGGGAGTGCCGGCGGTGGAGACCACCATCCCGAACAGCCAGTCGTAGAACAGCGGGATCATGCCGCCGTGCACGGCGTTGTTTCCGCCGACATGCGCGCGGGTGAAGTGGCCCGCCATCGTGACGCCATCCGGACCGGATTCTGAGATCGTCCAGGGTGGCAAGAGCGGGTGGCCGAGGCCGGGGAGTTCGATGACGCGGCCCGCCGGCGCCATGCCTTCGGGCACCTGGTGGCCGTCCAGCAGGGCGCAGGCGTCTTCGACGAGCCGGGCCGCGGCGGTCCATGCCGCGGCGTCCGGGTTGCTGGCGAGGGTCAGATCCTGCAGGCGGCGCGTCGCGGCGACGAATCGGCCCAGCCCGGGGGGCGCGTGTTCGGCCGGCTTGATGTCGGGGAATCCGCCGCGAACCCCGGGTGCGGTGTCGGTCATCGCCGCGTCCACACGCTGAGCAACTCGTCGGTGGTGGTGATGGTCGCGAGCAGCGACAGTGTGTTGGCGATGATGGCCTCTCCGTATTCGGTGGGTATGCCGGCAACGGCGTCCCGGGGAACGATGACGCGATAGGCGGCATTGACCGCGTCCATCACGACGTTGGGGATGGCGATGTTCAGCGACACCCCGACGACGACGATGGTCGACACCCCGAGATTCCGCAGGATCGCGTCCAGGTCGGTGCCGCCCATCGGCCCGACGCCGTGCCAGCGGCTGAGCACCAGATCGCTTGGCTCCGGCCCTAATTCGGGTAACACGGCCGCCCCCGGGGTGCCCGGGGCGATGTCGACCTGGCCGTGCCCCATGGCGAAAATCTTGGCGTTGTGGTTGGAGCCCAGCCCGTCGGGGCGTCGTTGCACCAGGCAGTGCACGACGCGTACCCCGGCCGCCCGGGCCGCCGGCAGCAGCCGGACGATATTGGGCAGCGCGACCCGGCGTGCCTCCTGCGCCAGCATCGCCAAACCGGCGTCGGGGCCGATGACCGCCCCCTGGCACTCCTGCGTGACGATCGCGGTGCGCGCGGGCGCCGCGATGTCGGCGAGTTTCGGTGTCATGCCGGCACTTCGTAGAACTGTCTGGCCCATTTCCGCAGTGCCATATACCCTTTCGCGTCGGCCTTGGACAACGCCGGGTTCTCCACGTACTTCTGGTAGCGCCAGATCTGCAGATCGTCGAACACGGTGGACAGGAACTGCTTTTTGATGATGTCGCGCAGCTTGCCCTGCGGTACGTCGGCGGTGTCGCCGGGGACCCGTGGCCACCAGATCGAGTAGAACAGGTCCGAACACTCGTCGTCGACCGGCGTGCAGGTGAAGATCAGCCGATGGTTCTGCGCCCCCTCGAAGACGCTGATCGCCCCGCCCAGGCCGAACAGGTGGCTGTGGAACCGCAGCGCCAGGTCGTCGGGGTCGTCGCTGCGCGCGTCGGGCCACCCGGCCACGAACTGCCACTCGTGATCCACGATCTTCCAGTCCAGCACCCTCGGGGTCACCGTGGCGTGGTGCACGTATTCGAAATGGGCGCTGTCGGGGGCGTTCTCCGCGACGATCTGCGGATGCACCGGTTCGCGCTCGGTGCGCCGGGAGAACTCCGGATACGCGCGGTAGTAGGCCGCCGGGTCGGTCTCGAACTGCGGAAATTTTCCGAAGATGTCCGGCATCTCCCACTGCGGCTCCTTGCCGTCGGGCTGGTGCCAGATGAACACGCAGTCGTGTTGCTCGCACACCGGGTACACCCGCAGCCGCAGGGCGCGGTTTGGGCGGTCCGGTTGGTAGGGGATGTACCGGTTGGTGCCGTCCGGACCCCAGCGCCAGCCGTGGAAGGGACACTCGACGCAGTCGCCGAGCACCTTGCCGCCGTGGCCGATGTGGGCGCCGAGGTGTTTGCAGTGCCCTTCGAGGACATGCAGCTCGCCGGATTCGTCGCGGTAGGCGACCAGGTCCTCACCGAAGTACTTCAGCGGCCGCACCTCGCCGACGGGGAACTCGGGGGACCACCCGACCATGAACCACCCGGTGACCTTCCAGGTGAAGGGGACTTTCACGCTGCAGCCTCCGATTGCCTGATACTAAGTCCGTTACAGTATAGATTTCAGCAGTCCGGTCCGTGCACGGCAAGGAGTGAAGTGACTGAAGCGGCTGACATCCGGGTCGACGTCGTCGTCATCGGCGCCGGCGTCTCCGACCGCACGCCATGTCGAAGGTGACGCGCGGACTGGGGCTCGCCAAGGAGGCGACCCGCGAGCTCGGCATGCTGCTACCCCGGACGGTGGCCGGCCTGAACGAATCGACCGGCTGGGCTCCGGTGTCGCCGCGAGGCGTGCGGCAGTTCGGCGAGGTCATGTTGGACGAGCTTGTGCTGAGCGGCTTTTCACTACTCGGCGGCGGCCCGGCGGCGATGCGGCCGCTGTCCGGCTGCACGGCGGCGGCCGAGGAGTTGTCGGCCCTGGGCATCGACCGTGCGCACGGGGAACCGGTGCCGCTGCGCGCAACCTCCGTGCGGCGGCGACGCGTCGGTAATTTGGCCTACGAGCGGCTGGCGTTCGAGCACGATCCGGCGTTGCCGCCAACGTTGCAGGCCGAAGGCCTGGGCGGGCCGGCCAGGGCGGTGGTGCACCTGTGCCGGCACGCTGATGGCCCAAGACCGTGGCTCATCTGGGTGCACGGCGCCGGTCAGGGTGGCACGGAAGACCTGCTGTTGACCCGCATCGGCCGGATACATCGCCAATTGGGTTTCAACGTCGCATTGCCGGTGCAGCCCGGTCACGGCTGCCGGCGCCGGGAATGGCCCGCGTACCCCGACATGGACCCCCTGGGCAACGTCGCCGGCATGATGCGCTCGGTGTCGGAGATCCGAGCGCTGGTGCGCTGGGCACAACCGCAGGCGAGCGCCGTTGTGGTGGCCGGTGTTTCGATGGGCACTCCGGTCGCGGCGCTGGTGTCGCACCTGGAGAGGCAGGTCGACGCGGTGGCGCTGTATACGCCGATCCTGGGGCTGAACGCGATGATCGCGCGGCACTTGGGGCGCTGGGGGTCGTCGCGGGACGAATTCCGCGACCTGCTGGCCTCTCCGGAGGTGGCGAAGCTGACCTCGGTGATCGACCCGTTGCGGGTGGATCCGGCACCGCCGCCGCATCGCCGGCTCATCGTCGGCGCGTGGCACGACCGGATGGCGATGCGCGATCCCACGGTCGAATTGCAGGAGCGCTGGGGTGGCCGGCTGTACTGGTATGACGGCAGCCACGTCGGGCACATCTTCTCCCGGCGGGTGCAGAAGGTGACCGAGGGGTTCCTGCGCGAGGTGGCCGGCTGATGGGGGCTCCGCGCTCGGCACGTGAGGTGGTCGAGCTCTACAACCTGGTCGTCTGGAACGAGCAGAACCTGACCCTGGCCGAAGAACTGTTCGCCGACAAGGTGATTCGGCACGGGGTGGGTGAGGCGCACACACTCACCCGCGAACAGGCGGTCAGCCGGGTGAGGGACGTCTGGGCGATGTTCGACACGTTGCGCTTCGATCTGAACGTCGTCGCAGCCGGCGACGACGGCCAGCACGTGGCCATCGTCTACGACTCGTCGATGACTACCAAGGACGGCACCATAACCAACGTCGCCAGCATCGAGGTGTTCCGCGTCGTCGACGGAAAGATCACCGAGGTCTGGAATTGCGGCTACCAGCAAGGAGTTTGGAGTTGAATGAGCGCACTCTCGATGAGTTGGGCTACTACCTGCTGGCGGGTGCCGGCGGAGAGGGGCCGGCGACGCTGATCGACGAGGCCCGCCGCGGCGAGGAGCTCGGCTTCGGCACCGCGTTCATCTCCGAACGCTGGAACGTCAAAGAGGCGTCATCCCTGACGGGGGCCGCGTGCGCCGTGACGACCCGGATGCAGATCGCCACCGCGGCAACCAATCACAACACCCGCCACCCGCTGATCACCGGGTCGTGGGCCACCACCATGCACCGGCTCTCCGGCGGGCGCTTCACGCTGGGGATCGGCCGGGGCATCGCGGCGATCTATGGGGCCTTCGGCATACCGGCGGTCACGACCGCGCAGATGGAGGACTGGGCCCAGGTCATGCGCCGCCTGTGGCATGGCGAACTGATCTTCAACCACGACGGACCGATGGGCAAGTACCCGATCCTGTTCCTCGACCCTGACTTCAACGAGGACATCCGGTTGGCGCTGGTGGCTTTCGGGCCCAACACCCTCGACCTCGGGGGCCGGGTGTTCGACGACGTCATCCTGCACACCTACTTCACGCCCGAGACGCTGCAACGCTGCGTCAAGACCGTCAAGTCCGCGGCGGAGAAGGCCGGCCGCGATCCGGACAGCGTGCGGGTGTGGTCGTGCTTCGCCACGGTGGGTGATCACCTGCCCGAGGAGCTGCGGCTCAAGAAGACTGTCGCGCGTCTGGCCACCTATCTGCAGGGCTACGGCGACCTGATGGTGCGGACGAACGAGTGGGATCCGGCTGTGCTGCAACGCTTCCGGGAAGACCCCGTGGTGACGTCGATCGCGGGCGGGATCGACCACAAGGCCACGGCCGAGCAGATCGAGCACATCGCGACGCTGATCCCGGACGAATGGCTGGAGCCGTCGGCCACCGGTTCGGCCCGGCAATGCGCGGACCGTGTTCGCAAGGAATTCGACTACGGGGCCGACGCGGTGATCATGCACGGCGCCACGCCGGAGGAGCTCGAGCCTGTCGTCAGCGCGTACCGGGCGGTGGATTAGCTCCGCGAGGGTGCGCAGTTGTACGCCGATTGCGGCGTGTCGCCGTACCAACACGCACGCTCGCGACAGAACCTCAGGGCAGGATGACGGTCCGGCTGACCGGCTCCGCCGCGGCCTGTCGGCTGGACAGCCCGCGAAGCAGTGCACCGAGTAGGGCATCACGGGTCTCGCGGGGATCGATGAGTTCGTCGAATCCCAGATGTTCGGCCGAGCGATACGACGCCTGCAACTCGGCGTCACGCAGCTTCGCGGTGATGTCCTCGCCGGCATGGGTCGCCCGGCCCAGCGCGGCCGCGCTCATCGCGCCCATGGTCGCCCCGGGGTAGGCGAACGTCGCGCTCTGGTGGTCAAAACCGAGCAGCGACATGACCATCGAGCCGAATCCGTATGCCTTGCGCAGGGTGACGTGCAACTTGACCGTGGTTGCCGCCGTCTGCGCGGCGAACATCCGCGCACCGGCGCGCAGCACCCCGCTGCGTTCGGACCGACTGCCGGGCAGCATGCCGGGGTTGTCGGCAAGGAAGACGATGGGCAGGTGGAACGAGTCGGCCACCATGATGAAGTGCGCCGCCTTGTCCGCCGCGTCGGCGTCGATGGAGCCCGCGAGCACGTTGGGCTGATTGGCGACGACCGCGACCGGGTGGCCACCGAGATGGGCCAGCGCGCAGATGATCGCCTTGCCGTACCGCGGCTGCACCTCGAACCAGTCGGGCCGGTCGAAGACCACGTCGAGCACGGCGCGCATGTCGTAGACGCGGCGGTTGTCGCGCGAGACGATGTCGAGCAGTTCGGGCGTCGCGCGCTGCTCGCCGGCCTCGTCGGGCGGTAGCTGCGCCGGGTAGGACCACGCGCTCGGCGGGAAATACGACAGGTACCGCCGAATGTCGGCGATCACGGCCTCGTCGTCTTCGGCGACGTTGTGGATCACCCCGCTCGGCACGGCGGTGCCGGGCCCGCCGAGATCCTCCTTCGAGATCTCCTCTCCGGTGGACTCTTTGACGACCGGCGGGCCGGCGGTGAAGATCGCGCCCTGCGCGCTCATGATCCGGAAGTCGCAGACCGGGGCGACGAGCGCGCCGTGTCCGGCCGAGGGGCCGAGCACGGCGGCGACGGTCGGCACCCGGCCCGAGCACTGCGCCTGCGCGAGCAGGTCGGTGGGGGCGCGGCCGTAATGTCCACCGCCAGGTCGGAAGCCCGCGCCTTCCAGCAACATCACCAGGGGAACCTTGTCGCGCAGCGCGAGTTCGGCGATGCGGTAGCGCTTGGAGTTGCCGCCCGGTCCGATGCTGCCGGCCATGGTGGTGAAGTCCTCCGAGCCCAGCATCACCGGCGAACCGTTGATCAACCCGGAGCCGACGACCAGCCCGTCGGCCGCGATCTCGCCGCCGACCAGCGTCCCGATTTCTCGGAACGTCCCCGGGTCGAGGAGGCGCTCGATGCGCGCCCGGGCGTCGAGCTTGCCCTTGCCGCGGTGCTTGTCGAGCCGTTCGGTACCACCCATGCCCCACGCACGCTCACGGCGCCGCCCGAGATCGTCGAGCGTTTCTCCCCAGTCCTGGGCTTTCGACATGCCTCTGTCCTACCTCATGCAAGTTTCGTCTGGTGAGCGGATCTGCAGGGTCACATACTGGATTGCTTACTGTAAAGTTACCCGCATGGCCGACGCCGCCCGACTCAAGGTCGACGGGGGCATCCCCAATCAACTCGCTCGCGCGGCCGACGCGGCGGTCGCCCTGGAACGGCAGGGCTACGACGGCGGATGGACGCCCGAAACCAGCCACGACCCATTCCTGCCGCTGCTGCTGGCCGCCGAGCACACGAAGCGGCTGGAAATCGGGACCAACATCGCCGTGGCGTTCGCCCGCAACCCGATGATCGTCGCCAACATCGGTTGGGATCTGCAGGCGTATTCGAAAGGCCGGTTCATCCTCGGGCTGGGCACTCAAATTCAGCCCCACATCGAAAAGCGGTTCAGCATGCCGTGGAGCCACCCGGCCCGGCGCATGCGGGAGTTCGTCTCGGCGCTGCACGCGATCTGGGACGCCTGGCGCGACGGCGGCAAGCTGCGTTTCGAGGGTGAGTTCTACACCCACAAGATCATGACGCCGATGTTCACCCCCGAGCCGCAGCCCTACCCGATGCCGAAGGTGTTCGTCGCCGCGGTCGGTGAGGTGATGACCGAGATGTGCGGCGAGGTCGCCGACGGACACCTGGGCCACCCGATGGTGTCCAAGCGCTACATCACCGAGGTCACCGCGCCCGCGCTGTTACGCGGCCTGCAGCGGGCCGGCCGCCGGCGCGCCGACGTCGAGTTGTCGGCCGAGGTGCTGGTGGCCACCGGCGAGAGCGACGCCGAGCTGCAGACCGCGACGGCCGCGGTGCGCAAGCAGATCGCCTTCTACGGATCGACGCCGGCCTACCGCAAGGTTCTCGAGCTGCACGGCTGGGGCGACCTGCACGCCGAGTTGAACCGGCTGTCCAAGCAGGGGGAGTGGGACGCGATGGCCAAGCTGATCGACGACGAAATGCTGGCGACCTTCGCGGTCGTCGGGCCGGTCGACGAGGTCGGCGCCGCGCTGCGAGACCGCTGTGAGGGTGTCGTCGACCGCGTCCTGCCGATCTTCATGACCGCTTCGCAAACCTGTATCACCGCCGCGATGAAGGAGTTTCGCCAGTGAGCACCACGACGATGGACGACGCCGGGAAGTTGTTGGCCGATCCACTGGCGTACACCGACGAGGAGCGGCTGCACGCGGCGCTGGCTCACCTGCGCGCCAACGCGCCGGTGTCGTGGGTCGAGGTGCCGGACTATAAACCGTTCTGGGCGATCACCAAGCACGCCGACATCATGGACATCGAGCGCGAGAACATGTTGTTCACCAACTGGCCGCGCCCGGTGCTGACCACCGCCGAAGGCGACGAGATGCAGGCGGCCGCGGGCGTGCGCACGCTGATCCACCTCGACGATCCGCAGCACCGGGTGGTACGCGCGATCGGATCCGACTGGTTCCGGCCAAAGGCGATGCGGGCATTGAAGGTTCGGGTCGACGAGCTCGCCAAGATCTATGTCGACAAGATGATGGCCGCGGGTCCCGAGTGTGACTTCGTCCAGGAGGTGGCGGTCAATTACCCGCTGTTCGTGATCATGTCACTGCTGGGCCTGCCGGAGGCCGACTTCCCCCGGATGCTCAAGCTCACCCAGGAATTGTTCGGCAGCGACGACTCCGAATTCAAGCGCGGCAGCTCCAACGAGGACCAGCTGCCTGCGTTGTTCGACATGTTCCAGTACTTCAACGGGGTCACCGAGGCGCGCCGCGAACACCCGACCGACGATCTCGCCTCCGCGATCGCCAACGCCCGCGTCGACGGGGAACCGCTGTCGGACATCGACACGGTGTCCTATTACCTGATCGTGGCCACCGCCGGTCACGACACCACCAGCGCGACCATTTCCGGTGGGCTGCAAGCACTCATCGAGAACCCCGACCAGCTCGAGCGGCTGCAGGCGAATCTCGACCTGATGCCATTGGCCACCGAGGAGATGATCCGCTGGGTCACGCCCGTCAAGGAATTCATGCGCACCGCCAACGCGGACACCACCGTGCGCGGAGTGCCGATCGCCGCGGGCGATTCCGTGCTGCTGTCCTATGTGTCGGCCAATCGCGACGAGGACGTGTTCACCGACCCGTTCCGCTTCGATGTCGGGCGCGACCCCAACAAGCACCTGGCCTTCGGGTACGGCGTGCACTTCTGCATGGGCGCGGCCCTGGCCCGTATGGAGGTCAACAGCTTCTTCACCGAGCTACTGCCGAGGCTCAAATCCATTGAGCTGATCGGTGATCCGGAGTTGGTCGCCACCACCTTCGTGGGCGGCCTGAAGCACCTGCCGGTGCGGTACTCGCTGGCCTGACTTTCCCAGCTCTATTCGCGGCAGACAGCCATCAGCGCTGAATGGCCCTCGCGTCGATGAGCGCCCCGCTTATCGCGTGATCGCTACACTCCGGCGTGGAGGTCTCGCAATGACGCGCAGGACGATTGTCATCACGGGTGCCAGTGACGGCATAGGTGCCGCTGCGGCTCGTCGCCTCAGTCGCACCGGCGCCCAGATCGTCGTGGTGGGCCGCTCGGAAACCAAGACCGCCGCGGTGGCCACCGAATTGGGCGCGGACTACTTCGTCGTCGACTACGCCGACCTGTCCCAGGTGCGGGCGCTGGCGGACAAGTTGCGTTCGCAGTACCCGCGCATCGACGTTTTGCTCAACAATGCGGGCAGGATGGCCAGCAAGATCGAGCTGACGTCGGACGGCTACGAACGCACCTATCAGGTCAACTACCTGGCGCCGTTCCTGTTGACCACCCGATTGCTGGATGTGCTGCTGGAGTCCCGCGCCACGGTCGTCAACACGACCAGCTCGTCGCACAAGCTGGTCTTCCGTGCCACCGTCGACGACCTGGAGAACACCGCCAGCCGCCGCCCCGCCGCTGCCTACGCGTTCTCGAAGTTCGCAATCGTGTTGTTCACCAAGGAATTACATCGGCGCTACCATGACGCCGGTCTTTCCGTCGCGGCCGTGCATCCCGGCAACGTCAACTCCAACATCGGCATTGCCTCGGGTTCGCGATTTCTCGTGTTCATGCAGCGGTACACCCCGGCGGTGCTCTTCATCTCGAGCCCGGACCAGGGCGCCGACCAGTTGGTGCGGCTGGCGTCGAGCGCGCCCGTATCGGAGTGGACGCCCGGCGCCTACTACGCCAAGCGCAAGATCGCCAAGACCAGTCGCCTGGCAAACGACCCGCGATTGGCCGCCCAGCTGTGGGAGCGCACCGCGGCCAGGCTCGGCTGACGATTCCGCGCGCGGGTGATCTTCGATACTCATTAGTATCTAACCGATACTGACGGGTATGCTACTGCACATGTCGCCCGTCAAACCGCATCGCACCCGCCCCACCCGCGGCGAGGTTCGCGACCGGATCCTGGACGCGGCGTCGAAGGTGTTCGCCGCCGAGGGTTTCGCCGGTGCCACCATCGACGCGATCGGTCAGGCCGCGGGCTTCACCAAGGGCGCGGTCTACTCCAACTTCGAGTCGAAGGACGAGCTGTTCCTGAGCCTGCTCGACCGCGAGTTCGAGCTGCGCGGCGAGCAGATCGCGATAGCGCTCGACCGCAGCGACGGCGACACCGCCGCGGCCGCGCGTGAGGTGAGCCGGTCGGTGCTCGACTCGGTCCGCGACCATTCCGACTACTACGTGCTGCTCGTCGAGTACTGGCTGCGCGCCCAGCGCGATCCGCAGCTTCGGGGGCGCCTGATCGAGCGCCGTCGCGCCGCTGCCGACCAGGCGCTGCACATCGTCGAATCGACCGACACCGTGCCGGGCGACCGGCGGCTGACCGACATCGCCCAGCTCGTCGTCACCCTCAACCTGGGCGTCGCGATGGAAGAGGTGCTGCGTCCCGGAACCATCAACCCCGATCTGCTCGCGCAACTGATCACCGCACTGCTGAAATCGATTCCGGTTTGAAGGAGATCAGGGAAAGTCACACCATGGATGTCAAAGACGAACCGGACGACATCGCACCGGTGATCACCGCCGCCGGATTGGGGGTCGACGGTGAGCACGGACCGCTGTTCTCGGGGGTCGACCTGGCCCTGACGCCGGGGTTCCACGCCATTCAGATGCCCGGGGGCCCGGGTCAGACAACGCTGTTGTTGACGATCGCGGGACGCTTCAAGGCCAGTCACGGCTCGTTGAGCGTGCTCGGCGAAACGACGCCGCGCGCGATCCGCCGCCGGTGCGCGATAGCGGCCTTCGACGACATCGATGAACTCGAAGAGTCGGTGACCGTGGCGACCGTACTCGCCGAGCAACGCCGGTGGCTGGCGCCGTGGTATTCGCTGGTGCCGCCGCAAGCCGGTCAGGCCGGGCTGACGGAGGTCTTCGGCGACATGCCCCCGCCGTCTTCGGACACCTACATCGTCGAATTGTCCGACCTGGAACTGTTTTTGCTGCGGATCACGCTCGCGCTGCTGTCGAATCGTCCGATTCTGGTGGTCGGCGACCTCGAGCAAGTGCGCGACAACTCCCGGCGAGCGATCGCGGTGGAACGGCTCGGCGTGATCGCCCAGCAGCGCACGGTCGTCGTCGGAGTCACCAACCCGCTCGGCACCGACGCACCCGAGCACGAGCTTCACGATCGCC
>NZ_LZIX01000072.1:0-26398 GCF_001666955.1 Mycobacterium sp. E735
CGAAGCGGGTCGCCGCCATCGGGCTAGCGGCGATCGCAAGCGCGGCGCAGCCGGGCGAAGCGGGTCGCCGCCATCGGACTAGCGGCGATCGTGGCTGACGCAGCGTCGCGGCTTGCCTGCCCGGCGAGTAGCGTCGCGAACGTGATCGATTCCATCCGGTCCAGCCGGGCCGCGATCGACGTCCGCCAGCTCGGAACCGTCGAATACCGCACGGCCTGGCAGTTGCAGCGCGAGCTGGCCGACGCCCGGGTCGCCGGCGGCGGCGACACGCTGCTGCTGCTCGAGCACCCGCCGGTCTACACCGCGGGACGGCGCACCGAGCCGCACGAACGACCGGTGAACGGCACGCCCGTAGTCGACACCGACCGCGGCGGCAAGATCACCTGGCACGGCCCGGGGCAGCTGGTCGGCTATCCGATCATCGGCCTGAGCGAGCCGCTCGACGTGGTGAATTACGTGCGGCGCCTCGAGGAGGCGCTGATCAAGGTGTGCGGCGACCTGGGCCTGGAGACGTGCCGGGTGCACGGCCGGTCCGGGGTGTGGGTGCCGGGCGGTGCCGGGCGGCCCGACCGCAAGGTCGGCGCCATCGGTGTGCGGGTCTCGCGGGCGACCACCCTGCACGGGTTCGCGCTCAACTGTGACTGCGACCTCGACGCGTTCGGCACGATCGTGCCGTGCGGCATCACCGACGCCGACGTGACCTCGCTGTCGGCCGAGTTGCGGCGCCCGGTGGCTGTCGGGGACGTCCGCGCGGCCGTCGCAAACGCCGTCTGCGACGCCCTCGACGGGGTCCTGCCGGTCCGGGAACACCCCGGCACGCGCGTAGCATCAGCGATGTGACTGTCGCACCCGAAGGCCGCAAGCTCTTGCGCCTGGAGGTCCGCAATGCGCAAACCCCGATCGAGCGCAAGCCGCCGTGGATCAAGGTGCGGGCCCGGATGGGGCCCGAATACACCCAGCTGAAAAGCCTGGTGCAGCGCGAAGGCCTGCACACCGTCTGCGAAGAGGCGGGCTGCCCCAACATCTTCGAGTGCTGGGAGGACCGGGAGGCCACGTTCCTGATCGGCGGCGACCAGTGCACCCGCCGCTGCGACTTCTGCCAGATCGACACCGGCAAGCCCGCCGCCCTGGACCGCGACGAGCCCAGGCGCGTCGCCGAGAGCGTGCAGACCATGGGATTGCGCTACGCCACGATCACCGGGGTGGCCCGCGACGACCTGCCCGACGGCGGGGCCTGGCTCTACGCCGAGACCGTGCGCGCGATCAAGGAGCTCAACCCGTCGACCGGGGTGGAGCTGTTGATCCCCGACTTCAACGGTGAGCCCACGCGGCTAGCCGAGGTGTTCGAATCACGCCCGGAAGTGTTGGCGCACAACGTCGAAACCGTGCCGCGGATCTTCAAGCGGATCCGGCCCGCGTTCAGCTACCGGCGCAGCCTGGACGTCATCGCCGCGGCACGCGAGTTCGGGTTGGTCACCAAGAGCAACCTCATCCTCGGGCTGGGCGAGACCGCCGACGAGGTGCGCACCGCCCTGGCCGACCTGCGGGGCGCCGGCTGCGACATCGTCACCATCACCCAGTACCTGCGTCCGTCCACCCGGCACCACCCGGTCGAGCGCTGGGTGCGGCCCGAGGAATTCGTCGAGTTCGCCCGCGACGCCGAAGGGCTGGGCTTCTCCGGGGTGCTGGCCGGGCCGCTGGTGCGATCGTCCTACCGGGCGGGCCGGCTCTACGAGCAAGCGGCGCGCACCCGCGCCTGAACCTGCCGCGCCGCCGTGGCGGCCCGCGCCGATACGTATCCTTTGACTATGGCTAAACCCCGCACCGCCGCTGAGAACAAGGCCGCCCGGGCACAGGCGCAGGCCGCGCGCAAGGCCGCCGCGAAGGAGCGCCGCGCCCAGCTGTGGCAGGCGTTCAACCTGCAGCGCCGCGAGGACAAGCGACTGCTGCCGTACATGATCGGCGCCTTCGTCGTCATCGTGGGCATCTCGGTGGCGGTCGGTGTGTGGGCCGGCGGGTTGACGATGATCACCCTGATCCCACTCGGCGTGGTGCTGGGCGCGCTGGCCGCGTTCATCGTCTTCGGCCGTCGCGCGCAGAAGAGCGTCTACAGCAAGGCCGAGGGCCAAACCGGCGCGGCCGCATGGGCTTTGGACAACCTGCGCGGCAAGTGGCGGGTGACGCCCGGGGTGGCCGCGACCGGTCACCTCGACGCGGTGCACCGGGTGATCGGCCGTCCCGGCGTCATCCTGGTCGGCGAGGGATCCTCGGCCCGGGTCCGCCCGCTGCTGGCCCAGGAGAAGAAACGCACCGCGCGCCTGATCGGCGATGTGCCGATCTACGACCTGGTCGTCGGCAACGGCGAAGACGAGGTTCCGCTGGCCAAATTGGAGCGCCACCTCAACCGCCTGCCGGCCAACATCACCGCCAAACAGATGGACACGCTGGAGTCCCGGTTGGCCGCCCTGGGCACGCGGGCCGGCGCCGCCGTCCTGCCGAAGGGCCCGCTCCCGAACGCCGGCAAGATGCGTGGTGTGCAGCGCACCGTGCGGCGTAAGTAGCCAGATCGGAGCCAATCAGCGCCGGACGACCGCCGTCGCGGTCAGCCGGTCCTGCATACCGCGGCCGTCCCAATCGGTGAACAACGCCGGGACGACCATCCCGACGAGCCCGCCCCGCACCACCGCCCGGACGACGCCGACCGCCCCGCGCCCGTCGACCGTCACCACCCGTAGACCCAGCACCAACTGACCGGGCGTGAAGCCGAACAGCCGCACCGAAACCACGCCGAGCACGAACCAGATGCCCAGCACCGCCGTCGACAGCATGTGTTCGGAGAACAAGCCGAAGCGCATGGCCAGCGCGGCCAGGCCGTACGAGATCAGCCAGTCGATCATCAGCGCGCCCAGCCGGCGGCCCATCGGGGCCAGCGAACCGGGTCCGGTCTGCGGCAGGCCCAGCCGCTCGCCGGGATAGGTGGACGGCGAGTCCGGCGTCATCGTCTGGAGCCGGGCTTCGACTCGGCGACGAGCGCGTCCCGCGACCCCGACCGAACGCTGCGCCGGGGCACCGGAAGAGTTACGATCCAGCGGTCCATGGCCCCACAATAGAACCCGCCGGTGACGGCGCCTCTTTTGTGAACAACATGGGTCGCGTAACGTGCGCGCAACACGGGGTTGACTGGCGGGCAACATCTGCTCCATAGCGTCAGGCCGCGGATCTCACCAAGTAAAGGAGCATTTCTGTGACGGAAACGACGCCCGACGACGTTTTCAAACTCGTAAAGGACGAGGACGTCGAGTTTGTCGACGTTCGGTTCTGTGACTTGCCAGGCATCATGCAGCACTTCACGATTCCGGTTTCGTTCTTCGACGAGAGCGTCTTCGAGGACGGCCTGGCCTTCGACGGCTCCTCGATTCGCGGATTCCAGTCCATCCACGAATCCGACATGCTGCTCCTGCCCGACCCCGCGACGGCGCAGATCGACCTGTTCACCGAACACAAGACGCTGAACCTGAACTTCTTCGTGCACGACCCGTTCACGCTCGAGCCCTACTCGCGTGACCCGCGCAACATCGCGCGCAAGGCCGAGAACTACCTGATCAGCACCGGCGTCGCGGACACCGCCTACTTCGGCGCCGAGGCAGAGTTCTACATCTTCGACTCGGTCAGCTTCGACTCACGCACCAACGGCTCCTTCTACGAGGTCGACGCGATCTCGGGCTGGTGGAACACCGGCGAGCCCACCGAGAACGACGGCACCCCCAACCGCGGCTACAAGGTCCGCCCCAAGGGTGGGTACTTCCCGGTCGCCCCCGTCGACCACTACGTCGACCTGCGCGCCCAGATGCTGTCGAACCTGATCAAGGCCGGCTTCAGCCTGGAGAAGGGCCACCACGAGGTGGGCAGCGGCGGGCAGGCCGAGATCAACTACAAGTTCAACACTTTGCTGCACGCCGCCGACGACATGCAGCTGTACAAGTACATCGTCAAGAACACCGCCTGGCAGAACGGCAAGACCGTCACGTTCATGCCCAAGCCGCTGTTCGGTGACAACGGCTCCGGCATGCACACGCACCAGTCGCTGTGGAAGGACGGCAGCCCGCTGATGTACGACGAGACCGGTTACGCCGGCCTGTCGGACACCGCGCGGCACTACATCGGCGGTCTGCTGCACCACGCCCCGTCACTGCTGGCCTTCACCAACCCGACCGTCAACTCCTACAAGCGACTGGTCCCGGGTTATGAGGCGCCGATCAACCTGGTCTACAGCCAGCGCAACCGCTCGGCGTGCGTGCGTATCCCGATCACCGGCAGCAACCCGAAGGCCAAGCGCCTCGAGTTCCGTTGCCCCGACTCGTCGGGCAACCCGTACCTGGCGTTCTCGGCGATGCTGATGGCCGGGCTGGACGGCATCAAGAACAAGATCGAGCCGCAGGCCCCGGTGGACAAGGACCTCTACGAGCTTCCGCCGGAAGAGGCCGCCAACATCCCGCAGGCGCCCACCCAGCTGTCCGCGGTGATCGACCGTCTGGAAGAGGACCACGAATACCTCACCGAGGGCGGCGTTTTCACGCCCGACCTGATCGAGACGTGGATCAGCTTCAAGCGCGAGAACGAGATCCTGCCGGTGCAGATCCGCCCGCACCCCTACGAGTTCGCGCTCTACTACGACGTTTAATCCGCAACCGAAACCACCCGCGTCGGCGACCGCCGCGCGGGTGGTTTCGGTTGTGCGGCTCCCGGGTTAGCGGCCGCCGCGGCGCCCCGGTCCATCGCCGGCGCCCGGACCGTCACCGGCGCCGGGTCCGAATCGCCCTGAGCCGGGCCCCAGGCTGGGACCCGGACCGGCGCTCGGACCCGGCCCGGGGCCGGGGTGGGCCGCCCGACACCAAAAGCCAGCCGCCGCAACGGAAGCGGCTGAGGCCGCAAACCGTGCTCGTCGAAGCCGAAAGTTCAGATTTAAAGCCTTGCGGCCGCAACGTGTGGGGGGCTAGCTTCAAGCGCATGACAATCAGCACCGCACAGACAATGGTCGGAAGCCGCATGGGCGGCGGAGCCGGCGGAGGCCGCTTCGGTGGCGGAGCGGGCGGAGGCTTCGTGGGCGGCGGTGCCGGCGGGGGCTTCGTGGGCGGCGGAGCCGGCGGAGGCTTCGTCGGCGGCGGAGCCGGCGGGGGCCGCTAACCGATCACGATCGACCCGGGGGGCTCGTCGGGTTCGGCGCCGCCACCCAGGTCGAGTTGCATCCACGCGACGTCGTGCCAGCGGCCGTGTTTCCATTCGACGCGGCGATAGAGGCCGGCGTCGCGGAACCCGAACGACCGGTGAAATGCGTTGCTGCCCTCGTTCGGCTGGGTGATGCCGGCAAATGCCTGCCGGTACCCCCGCTCGCCGAGCCGGCGCAGTAGCTCCGCATAGAGTTGGCGGCCCGCACCCGTGCGGTGCCGATCGCGGTCGACGTAGATTCCGGTCTCGACCGACCACCGGAAGCTGGGCAGTCGCCAGAACACATGGCCGTAGGCGAAACCCACGACCCCACCGTCCCGCTCGAGCACCAGCCATTCATGGGCGTCGTCGATGCGGGCGGCCATCTCCCCGACGCTGGGCACCTCGATTTCCCAACTGATGGCCGTGTCCTCGACATACGGCCGGTAGACGCCGAGGCACGCCTCCGCGTCCCGCGCGGACGCCGGACGCACGAGGCCGGTCGGCATGCGGATCATTCTTTCAGGCCGGCAAGGGATTACAAACCGCCCGCCCGAGCTCGCGAGACATAAACCATGGCGCAAGTTCACGGCGTGTCTTCGCCGTAGGTTATGTGTCGTGACGAAGAGGTGGCGAAGAGGCGAAAAGGCCGGGAGGCGAGAACTAGCCGTCGAGCGCGAGGTCCTTGCGGAAGCGCCGCATGCCGTCGATCTTGTCGTCCAACGACGCATCCGGCCCGGCGTAGAACATCCACGGCATGGTGATGATGCCGGTGATGCCGGCCTCGGCGGCCCGCCGGTAGTCGGCGGTCGTGAAGGCGTCGGTCAGCGGCGTCAGTACGGTGAAATCGTCCATCGACAAACCCTTTTCGGCCCGCAGCTCCCGCAGCTTGCCCACCGCCTCGATGGCGCGTTCGGTCTTGATCAGATCGCCGATCCAGCCGTCGTTGCGGGCGGCGCGACGCAGCGCGATGTCACTGAGGCCGCCGACGTACACCGGTATCGGCGGCGGCGTCGGCTCCATTTCCAGCCGCGGTGCGGAAAAGAACGCGCCCTCGAATTCGGTCCAGCCGGGCTGCCACAGCGCCCGCATCAACTCGATGATCTCGTCGGTCCGCTTCCCGCGCGCCTCGAACGGCTCGCCCATCAACGCGAACTCCTCGCGGCACCAGCCGACGCCGATACCGAGTTCCACCCGGCCCGACGCCAGAACCGCCGCGGTGCCAATGGCTTTGGCCGCCGAATACGGGTTGCGCATCGCGGGGATGTAGACGGTGTTGACGAAGCGCAGCCGCGTGGTGACCTGAGCCAGCGCGCCGACGAGGACCCAGGGATCCGGCCAGTCGGTGAACGGCTGCCAGCGGCGCTCCCCGTCCTTGGTGTAGGGATACGGGGTGTCCAGGGTCTCCAGGTTGACGACGTGGTCGGGGATTCCGATGCCGTCGTAGCCGAGTTCGTCGGCGGCCTTGGCGAGTTCGATGATCTCCCGGGTGTTCAGGAAGGCGCTGCTGATGTAGAACTTCATTCGGCTTCCCGCGCCCACGCCG
Source organism: Mycobacterium sp. E735 (assembly GCF_001666955.1). Lineage (NCBI taxonomy): Bacteria > Bacillati > Actinomycetota > Actinomycetes > Mycobacteriales > Mycobacteriaceae > Mycobacterium > Mycobacterium sp. E735. Next base: position 6,752 of record NZ_LZIX01000072.1, read on the forward strand.
GCTCGATGAACACGCCCTCGGCCTCGACGGTGACCCCGGCGGCGTCCGAAATCGTGCCGCGCGCAAACACTTTGCGGCCCTCCTTGCCTTCCACCCAGGCGTCGCAACGAAGCGGGCCCAACGGCGTGCCGCGCAGGTACTTCACGGTGATGGTGCCGGTGAAACGCGCCTTGGACAGCCCCTCGCTGGCCGCCTCGCCGAGCAGGTGGTCGAGCACCAGGGCGCTGACGCCGCCGTGCACCAGCTTGGGCGGGCCCTCGTAGGCCGCGCCGAGGACGAACTCGCTCCAGCAACGGCCGCCGCCGTCGTGGTGGATGATCAGGGGCGGGGCGATCGGATTGCCCAGGCCGATCGCGGCGTTTCCCAGCGTCAGCGGGCGGCTGCCGTCGACGCGGTAGCTCACCCCGGTCGGCCGGGTTTGTTGCCGCAACGACTTGGTGACGGCCTCGATGGTGGAGCGCGCTTCGGCGACGACGTCGTCGTCGGCGGCGGTGTGGATGGTGGCGTCGATGAGCTCCCGGACCGCGTCGGCCAGCGGCGCATACCTGGCCGTCACCCGTTGCGCCTCCGCCGCGCTGAGTACCTCGAATGTGGCGTCCAGCGCGCCGGTCTCCTGACTCAACTCCCAAACACCTTCCGTACCACGGCTTTTGCCCGCCTCGTCACCCGCAGATAGTTGTCCAGGAACTCCCCGCCGTCGTCGGTCGGCCAGCCCGCGGCCACCGCGACCGCATTGAGCTGGCGCCCCGGCCCCGGCAACTGGTCGGTGGGCTTGCCGCGGACCAACACCAGCGCGTTGCGCGCCCGGGTTGCCGTCAGCCACGCCTGCCGGAGCAGGTCGACCTCCTCGGCGGGCACCAGCTCGGCCGCCGCGATCGCGTCGAGGCATTGCAGCGTCGAGGTGTTGTGCAGCGCGGGAATCTCGTGCGCGTGCCGCAACTGCATCAGCTGCACGGTCCATTCGACGTCGGCCAATCCGCCGCGGCCCAGCTTGGTGTGCGTGTTCGGGTCCGCGCCGCGCGGCAACCGCTCGGCGTCCACCCGGGCCTTGATGCGGCGGATCTCCCGCACCGCCTCGGCGGACACCCCGTCGGCCGGGTAACGCGTCTTGTCGGCGATCAACAAGAACCGCTGGCCCAGGTCCGCGTCGCCGGCGACCGCGTGCGCCCGCAGCAGGGCCTGGATTTCCCACGGCTGCGCCCACTGCGCGTAGTAGGCGGCATAGGAACCCAGCGTGCGCACCAGCGGACCCTGGCGGCCCTCGGGCCGCAGGTTGGCGTCCACCTCGAGCGGCGGGTCGACGCTGGGCGTGCCCAGCAACGTGCGCACCTGCTCGGCGACCGTCGTCGACCACCGGATCGCCACCGAGTCCTCGACACCGGCCGCCGCCTCGCACACGAACATCACGTCGGCGTCGGACCCGTAGCCCAGCTCGGCGCCGCCCAGCCGGCCCATGCCGATCACCGCTATCGCCGCCGGCGCCCTTCCTTTTTCGGAGCCGTCCTTGGGGAGGTTGGCACGAATGATGGCGTCCAACGCGGCCTGCAGCACGGCGACCCACACCGAGGTGAGCCCTCGGCACACCTCGGTGACCTCGAGGAAACCGAGCAGGTCGGCCGACCCGATGCGGGCCAGTTCGCGCCGGCGCAGCGTGCGGGCGGCGGCGATCGCGCGCACCGCGTCGGGGTGCCGGCCGGCCGAGGCGATCAGCGCCCGGGCCACCACGGCGGGGTCCGTCTCGAGCAGTTTGGGCCCGGCCGGTCCGTCGCTGTAATCCTGAATCACCCTGGGCGCGCGCATCAATAGGTCCGGCACGTAGGCGGACGTGCCCAGCACGTGCATGAGCCGCTTGGCCACCGCGGGCTTGTCGCGCAGCGTGGACAGGTACCAGGTCTCCGCGGCCAGCGCCTCGGAGAGGCGCCGGTAGGCCAACAGCCCGCCATCGGGGTCGGGGGCGTACGACATCCAGTTCAGCAGCCTGGGCAACAGCACCGACTGCACCCGGCCCCGCCGGCCGCTCTGATTGACCAGCGCCGACATGTGTTTCAGCGCGGTCTGCGGGCCCTCGTAGCCGAGCGCGGCGAGCTGCCGTTCGGCGGCCTCCGAGGTCATGCCGTGACCGATCTCCAGCCCGGCCGGGCCGATCGATTCCAGCAGCGGCTGGTAGAAGAGCTTGGCGTGCAGCTGCGACACGCGCAGGTTCTGGTGGCGCAGCTCCTCGCGCAGCACGCCCGCCGCGTCGTGCCGGCCGTCGGGCCGGATGTGCGCGGCCCGCGCCAGCCAGCGCACCGCCTCCTCGTCGTCGGCATCGGGCAGCAGGTGGGTGCGCTTGAGCCGCTGCAGCTGCAGCCGGTGCTCGAGGAGCCGCAGGAACTCGTAGGAAGCGGTCAGGTTCGCCGCGTCCTCGCGCCCGACGTAGCCGCCCTGGCCCAGCGCGGCCAGCGCGTCCACGGTGGACGCCACGTGCAGCGACTCGTCACTGCGGCCGTGCACCAGCTGCAGCAGCTGCACCGCGAACTCCACGTCGCGCAGGCCGCCGCTGCCCAGTTTGATCTCGCGGCCGCGCACGTCGGCGGGCACCAGCTGCTCGACCCGGCGGCGCATGGCCTGCACCTCGACCACGAAATCCTCACGCTCGCAGGCGACCCACACCATCGGCATCAGCGCGCTCAGGTAACGCTCGGCGAGCTCCCGATCACCCACGGCCGCGCGGGCTTTCAGCAACGCCTGGAACTCCCAGGTCTTCGCCCAGCGCTGGTAGTAGGCGATGTGCGATTCGACCGTGCGGACCAGCTCCCCGCTGCGGCCCTCGGGCCGGAGCCCGGCGTCCACCTGGAAGAAGGCCGACGAGGCCACCCGCATCATCTCGCTGGCCAGCCGGGTGGTCACCGCGTCGGCGCGCTCGCCGACGAAGATGACGTCGACGTCGCTGACGTAGTTCAGTTCGCGGGCACCGCATTTGCCCATCGCGATGACCGCCAGCCGTGGCGGCGTCCGGTCGCCGCACACCGTCGCCTCGGCCAGCCGCAGCGCGGCGGCCAGGGCGGCGTCCGCCAGGTCCGACAGCTGGGCGCCCACCACGGCGAACGGCAGCACCGGTTCGTCCTCGACCGTCGCGGCCAGATCGAGCGCGGCCAGGAGCAGCAGGTGGTCGCGGTACAGGGTTTGCAGCCGCGGCACTGCCGACGCGGAGTCGCCCGGCGCCTCGTCGACGCACGCGGTGAACGACGCACACAGCTCCTCGTGCGAGGGCAGTTTCGCCTTGCCGCGCAACAGTTTCCACGACTGCGGGTGCACGGCCAGGTGATCGCCCAGCGTTAGCGAAGAGCCGAGTACCGCGAACAGCCGCCCGCGCAGCGGGCGCTCGGTGAGCAACGCGGCGTTGAGCTCGTCCCAGCCGGTCTCGGGGTTCTCCGCCAGCCGAATCAGGGCCCGCAATGCGGCGTCGGGGTCTGGTGCGCGCGACAGCGACCACAGCAGGTCGACGTGGGCCTGGTCGTCGTGGTCATACCAACCCAGCTGCGTCAGGCGATCGCCCGCTGGAGGATCGACCAGGCCGAGCCGCCCCACGCTGGGCAGCCGGGGGCGCTGCGTCGCGGGTTTGGTCACGACCACGACGGTATCGCAACCCGCCTGCCGCAACGGTGAAAGGCGGGCGACCCGACGAGGCCGGCGCCGTTACAGCGACAGGTAGGTGCTCAGCTCGTAGGGCGTGACGTGGCTGCGGTAGTTGGCCCACTCCCTGCGCTTGTTGCGCAGGAAGAAGTCAAAGACGTGCTCCCCCAACGTTTCCGCCACGAGTTCGGAGGCCTCCATGGCTTTCAGGGCGCTGTCGAGGCTGGTGGGCAGCTCGCGGTAGCCCATCGCGATCCGCTCCTCGGGTGTCAGGTCCCACACGTTGTCCTCGGCCTGCGGGCCCAGCACGTAGCCCTTCTCCACCCCGCGCAGGCCGGCCGCCAGCAGCACGGCGAAGGTCAGGTAGGGGTTGCAGGCCGAGTCGGGACTGCGCACCTCGACGCGGCGCGACGACGTCTTGTGCGGGGTGTACATCGGCACCCGCACCAGTGCGGACCGGTTGGCCGCGCCCCACGACGCCGCGGTGGGCGCCTCGCCCCCGTGCACCAGTCGCTTGTAGGAGTTCACCCACTGGTTCGTCACGGCGCTGATCTCCGAGGCGTGTTCCAGAATCCCGGCGATGAACGACTTGCCCACATCGGACAGCTGCAGCGGGTCGTCGGGGCTGTGGAAGGCGTTGACGTCGCCCTCGAACAGGCTCATGTGGGTGTGCATCGCCGAGCCGGGGTGCTCGGCGAACGGCTTGGGCATGAACGACGCCCGCGCGCCGTTCTCGATGGCGACCTCCTTGATGACGTAGCGGAACGTCATCACGTTGTCGGCCATGGACAGCGCGTCGGCGAACCGCAGGTCGATCTCCTGCTGGCCGGGCGCACCCTCGTGGTGGCTGAATTCCACCGAGATCCCCATGAACTCCAGCGCCTCGATCGCGTGGCGGCGGAAGTTCGACGCCGAGTCGTGCACGGCCTGGTCGAAGTAGCCGGCCGTGTCGACGGGCACGGGCCGCGACCCGTCGTCGGGGCCGGGCTTCAGCAGGAAGAACTCGATCTCGGGGTGGACGTAGCAGGAAAAGCCCAGGTCATTGGCCTTCTGCAGCTGCCGGCGCAGCACGTGCCGCGGGTCGGCCCAGGAGGGCGAGCCGTCGGGCATGGTGATGTCGCAGAACATCCTGGCCGAGTGGTGATGGCCGCCGGAAGCCCACGGCAGCACCTGGAAGGTCGAGGGGTCGGGGTTGGCCACGGTGTCGGATTCCGAGACTCGCGAGAAGCCCTCGATCGAGGAGCCGTCGAACCCGATGCCCTCCTCGAAGGCGCCTTCCAGTTCGGCCGGGGCGATGGCCACCGACTTGAGCGTGCCGAGCACATCCGTGAACCACAGCCGAACAAAGCGGATATCCCGTTCCTCCAGGGTGCGGAGGACGAATTCCTTCTGGCGATCCATAACCGAAACAGTAGGCAACGGCTGTTAATTCTGTGTTACCGACGCGCGATCGGAACAATTGCGAACATTGCAAACATGCTGCTCAGTGCGGTCAGGACTGGCACCGGTAGGCCGGGGGCGGCAGCGTGCCCGCGACGAGGTAGCGCGTGACGGCAGAGTCCACGCACTGGTCGCCGTTGAACACCGCGGTGTGCTGCGTCCCGTCGTAGGTGATCAGCGGCCCGCCCAGCTGGCGCGCCAGGTTGACCCCGGCCTGGTAAGGGGTGGCGGGGTCGTGCGTGGTGGAGACGACGACGACCTTGCCGGGCGCCGCGGGTGAGGCGGCGTGCGGCGTCGACGTGGCCGGCACCGGCCAGAGCGCGCACAGGTCGCGGGGCGCGTTCCCGGTGAACTGGCCGTAGCTCAGGAACGGGGCCGCCTGACGGATGCGCTGATCGGCGGACACCCAGCTCGCCGAGTCCTTCGGCGTGGGCGCGTCGACGCACCGGATCGCATTGAAAGCATCCTGATCGTTTGTGTAGTGCCCGCTGCGGTCGCGGCCCTCGTAGTCGTCGGCGAGCAGCAGCAGGTCGCCGGCGTCGGTGCCGCGCTGCAGCCCGAGCAGCCCACTGGTCAGGTACTTCCAGTGCGCCGGGGTGTAAAGCGCGTTGATGGTGCCGGTCGTCGCGTCGGCGTAGCTCAGGCCGCGAGGGTCCGAGGTGCGGCCCGGCTTGGCCACCAGCGGGTCGACCAGCGCGTGGTAGCGGTTGATGAATTGGGCCGGGTCGGTGCCCAGCGGGCAGCCCGCCGAGCGGGCGCAGTCGGCGGCGTAGTCGTTGAAGGCGGTTTGGAATCCCGCCATCTGCTGGACGTTTTCGTCGACCGGGCCGACCGTGGGGTCGATGGCGCCGTCGAGCACCATCGTCCGAACGTGGGCACCGAAGCGCTCCAGGTACGCGGTGCCCAGCTCGGTGCCGTAGCTGTAGCCGAGGTAGTTGATCTGATCGTCGCCCAGCGCCTGGCGGACCATGTCCATGTCGCGCGCCACCGACGCGGTGCCGACGTTGGCCAGAAACCCGGTGCCCATCCGGGAAACACACTGCTGAGCCACCTGTTGGTAGAGCTGTTCGATGTGCGCCACCCCGGCCGGGCTGTAGTCGACCATGGGCTCGCGCCGGTAGGCGTCGAACTCGGCGTCCGTCCGGCAGCGCAGGGCCGGGGTCGAGTGGCCAACGCCCCGCGGGTCGAAGCCGACCAGGTCGAAGTTGCGCCGGATGGGAGAGCTCTCGAGATCCGACGCCATGCCGGCCACCATGTCGACCGCCGACCCGCCGGGGCCGCCCGGGTTGACCAACAGCGAGCCGATCCGCTGGCCGGTCGCCGGGACGCGGATCACCGCCAGGTTGGCTTGTCCCGCACCGGGATTGTCGTAGTCGACCGGGACGGAGACGGTGGTGCACTGCGCGGTGGGGACATCCTTTGTGTCCGTGGCGAATTGACCGCAACTCCCCCAGGCCTGCGGCGTCGCGGCGGACGGCCTGGGTGCCGGGGTCTGCCCCGCACCCGGTTCGGGGGTGGCGCCCGCCACCGGCTGTCCCACCGCGGATTGCCCGACCAACAGCCCGAATGACAGCAGCGCCGAGCTCAAGGTTCTCAGGCGCGACATGGCTGTCATCGTGTCAGCCTCCGGTACCCGAAGCGGCGCGAAACGGTTACGCCTTGGTCTCGTCTGCGCCGCACCGGCGCGTTGGATTGCGCTCGGACTCAGACCCGTACGCGCACTAGCACTTTGCCCCGCTGGGGGGCGTGGCGCCGCCGACCAGATACGCCGTGACGTAGTTGTCGATGCACCCGTCGCCCTGGAACACGACCGTGTGCTGGGTGCCGTCGTAGGTGAGCAGCGAACTGCGCAGCTGGTTGGCCAGATCGACGCCGGCCTTGTACGGGGTCGCCGGGTCGTGGGTGGTCGACACCACCACGGTCGGCGCCAGGCCGGGCGCGGAGATGGTGTGCGGCTTGCTGGTCGGCGGTACCGGCCAGAACGCACAGGTGCCCAGGGGCGCGTCGCCGGTGAACGTGCCGTAGCTCATGAACGGCGCGATCTCCCGCGAGCGCCGGTCTTCGTCAATCACCTTGGCCCGGTCGGTGATCGGCGGCTGATCGACGCAGTTGATGGCGACCCGGGCGTCGGTGGCGTTGGTGTAGTGGCCGTGCGCGTCGCGCCGCATGTACATGTCGGCCAGGGCCAGCAGGGTGTCGCCCCGGTGGTTGACCAGTTCGCTCAGCCCGTCGGTCAGGTGATGCCACAACGTCGGCGAGTACAGCGCCATGATGGTGCCGACGATGGCGTCGCTATAGCTCAGTCCCCGTGGGTCGTTCGTCGGCGCCGGCCTGCCGACCATCGGGTTGTTGGGGTCGACGAGCGGGTCGACCAGGCTGTGGTAGACGTCGACGGCCTTGGCCGGGTCGGTGCCCAGCGGGCAGGTCGGTTGCTTCGCGCAGTCGGTGGCGTAGTCGTTGAACGCGTCCTGAAATCCCTTGGCCTGCCGCAGGTCCGCCTCGATCGGGTCGGCGTTGGGGTCGACCGCCCCGTCGAGGATCATCGCCCGCACCTTGTCCGGGTACGCCTCGGCGTAGGCCGAGCCGATCCGGGTGCCATAGGAGTAGCCGAGGTAGGTCAGCTTGTCGTCGCCGAGCGCCGCGCGGATCGCGTCCAGATCGCGCGCGACGTTGACGGTGCCGATGTTGGCCAGAAAGTTCTTGCCCATCTTGTCGACGCAGCGGCCGACGAATTCCTTGGTCTCGTCCTCGATGTGGGCCACGCCCGCCGGGCTGTAGTCGACGTTGGGCTCGGTGCGCAGCCGGTCGTTGTCGGCGTCGGAGTTGCACCAGACCGCCGGCCGCGACGACCCGACCCCGCGCGGGTCGAAGCCCACCAGGTCGAACCGTTCGCGAACCCGCTTGGGCAGCGACTGCACGACGCCCAGCGCGGCCTCGATGCCGGATTCGCCGGGACCGCCGGGGTTGATCACCAACGAGCCGACCTTGTCCCCGGTGGCGGGGAAGCGAATCATCGCCAGCGTCGCCACGTCACCGTCGAGGTGGTTGTAGTCGACGGGCACGGCCAGCTTGCCGCACAGCGCGCCGGGCGGAATCTTGGCCTTCGGGTTCGCCGAGCGGCACGGTGTCCACTCCACCGCCTGCCCCAGCTTCGGCTCGGCCAGCACGGCGCGCCCACCGACGACGCGCACGCAACCCGCGAGGAGGAGCGCTACGGCCGCGACCGTTGTCCAAACCAGCAGCGTGCGCGCGACCTTGACGCGGCGAGACAGACCCATGCCAACATATGCTGCCAGAGGAAACCTGAGATCCTCATGAGCGGCACCACCGTCCGGCTACCGGGTGACCGCCAGCAGCTCTTCCATCGCCACCGCAAACTCGTCGGCCATCTCCCACAAGTCCGGCAACAGATCCGGGCACGAGAGCAACCCGATGTCCAACTTGCCCTGCAGGGACATGGCGGTGATGTTGAGTCCGGACCCGTGGAAGATCGGCCCCAGCGGATACATCGCCTTGACCTCGCAGCCCAGCATGTACAGCGGGACCTGCGGGCCAGGCACGTTGGACACCACCAGGTTGTGCACCGGCATGGTGTCGGTGAACCGCGTCCTGGCGTAGAGCCGCATCGCGATGCCGAAAACGGCGGGCGCCGCGAATTGCGTCCAATCCTGCAACAGCGAGGCGCCGATGGCGGAACTGTGTTCCTTGGCAACCGAATTCGCATGGGCGATGGCCCTGAGGCGCTCCGCGGGATCCGCGATGTCGGTGTGCAGGCTGGAGAACATCGCCGACACCTGGTTGCGGCCGGGCCGGTCGGATTTGCCGTGCACCGAAACCGGCACCGACGCCACCAGGGGCGAGTCCGGTAAAGCGTCTCGGTCGGCCAGGAATTGGCGCAGCACGCCGGAAACCAGCGCCATCACCACGTCGTTGACTTTCACGCCGAAATGGTTCTTCACCGCCTTGACGTCGCCGAGATTCAATTCGGCGTAGGCGATGTTCCGACGGTCCGTGATCCGGGCGTTGAACACGGTCGCCGGCGCGGCGAACGGCCGCGCCATGGCTTGGCCCTCCAGCGCCCGCCGCAGCGTCGCGACCACCGAGGAGACGGTGTCGGGCACCACATTGGCCAGCTGCAGCGGCCGGGCGGCGAACCGGACGAGCCCGCCCGCGGCGATCTGCCATCCGCTGGCGCCGCCGACCCCGCCGGCCGGGTCCGGAGGCGGCGCGTCGGCTTCGGTGCTGCACAGCTGCGACATCAGGTTGGCGCCGGTCACCCCGTCGACGCCGGCATGGTGCACCTTGGTCATCACCGCCAGCCGCCCGTCACGATGGCAGTCGGTGCCCGCCACGCCTTCGATGACCCACATCTCCCACAGCGGGCGGCGCCGGTCCAACGGCGACTCGGCGATGTGACCACAGATCTCCGCGAGCTCGGCGCGGCCGCCGGGCGCCGGCAATGCGATGCGGTGCAGATGCCGGTCAAGGAGGAAGTTCTCGTCGTCGACCCAGACCGGATGGTCGAGATTCAGCGGGCTGTTGGCCAGCTTCTCGCGGAACTCCGGGATGGCCTTGATGCGGAGCGACAGCGCGTCGCGCAGCCGGTCGAAGGTGTACCCGCCGGGCATGGTCGAGGTGTCCAGCTCCATGATCGAGCACACGTGCATGGGCTGCGACGAGGTCTCCAGGTAGAGGAAGCTGGCGTCGAGTCCGCTGAGCCGCTGCATGCCCGCATGGTATGTCTCACATCACACGGACGGTGCGACGGCGCAGCGGAGATGGCAGAATGGCACCGTCAGACGAACCCGGGGACCCGATCAGGGCCACGAGGATCGACCCGACCAGCACTAGGGACAATGATGTCTGAGCAGAACGTTTATGGTGCAAGCACGCCCGAGCACTCGCAGCCGCTCACCAAGATCCGCACCCACCACCTGCAGAAGATGAAGGCCGAAGGGCACAAGTGGGCCATGCTCACGGCCTACGACTATTCGACCGCACGGATCTTCGACGAGGCCGGCATTCCGGTCCTGCTGGTGGGCGACTCGGCCGCCAACGTCGTCTACGGGTACGACACCACCGTGCCCGTCTCCATCGACGAGATGATCCCGCTGGTGCGCGGCGTGGTGCGCGGCGCCCGGCACGCCCTGGTCGTCGCGGACCTGCCGTTCGGCAGCTACGAGGCGGGACCGGCGGCGGCCTTGGCCTCCGCCACCCGCTTCATGAAGGAGGGCGGCACGCACGCCGTCAAGCTCGAGGGCGGCGAGCGGGTGGCCGAGCAGATCGCCTGCCTCACCGCGGCGGGCATCCCCGTGATGGCCCACATCGGGTTCACGCCGCAAAGCGTGAACAGCCTGGGCGGCTTCCGGGTGCAGGGCCGCGGCGACGGAGCGGAACAGACCGTCGCCGACGCGATCGCGGTCGCCGAAGCCGGTGCGTTCTCCGTCGTGATGGAGATGGTGCCCGCCGAACTCGCCACCCAGATCACCGGCAAGCTGACCATCCCGACGATCGGCATCGGGGCGGGCCCGAACTGCGACGGCCAGGTACTGGTCTGGCAGGACATGGCCGGCGTCAGCAGCGGCAAGGCGGCCCGCTTCGTCAAGCGGTTCGCCGACATCGGTGGAGAATTGCGGCGGGCCGCAATGCAATATGCGCAAGAGGTGGCCGAGGGCGCTTTTCCCGCCGACGAGCACTGCTTCTGACAAATTCCTGGGCCGCTGGCCACCAAAACCGAAACTCGTTGTGTGGCAGGCGGGTACGATTGCTCTTGGGTAAGGTCTCGACTCCGAGAGCAAGGGTGAGCACATCGACCGGGGGACTCGCGGTGACTTCGTGCACCGCCGCACGGTGCTGAAGATACCGCTGCTATTGGCAGGAGGCGCCGCACTGGCCAAAGCACCACGCGCGGCGGCGCAGCCCGCGCCCGGCACCTCTCCGCAGGCGGCCCGCTGGTCCGCCGAGCGCGCCAACCGCTGGTATCAGGCGCAGGGCTGGCCGGTCGGCGCGAACTACATCACATCGAACGCGATCAACCAGCTGGAGATGTTTCAGCCGGACACGTTCGACGCCCGACGCATCGACACCGAGCTGGGCTGGGCCCGCGCCAACGGGCTCAACTCGGTGCGCGTCTTCCTGCACGACCAGCTGTGGACGCAGGACCGTCGGGGATTCCAGGCCCGCGTCGCCCAGTTCGTCGACATCGCGGCGCGCCACGACATCAAGCCGCTGTTCGTCTTGTTCGACTCCTGCTGGGATCCCCGCCCCGAAGCCGGTCCGCAGCGCGCGCCGACGCCCGGCGTACACAACTCCGGCTGGGTACAGAGCCCGGGCGCGGAACGCCTCGGTGACCGCGGCTACGTCCAGACCCTGCGCGGCTACGTCACCGGGGTGCTGACGCAGTTCCGCACCGACGACCGCGTTTTGGGCTGGGACCTGTGGAACGAGCCCGACAATCCGTCGAAGTACTACCGCTCGGCCGAGCGGGACGACAAGCTCGACCTCGTCGCCGACCTGCTCCCCCAAGTCTTCGGCTGGGCCCGCTCGGTCGATCCGTCCCAGCCGCTCACCAGCGGAGTCTGGGATGGCGAGTGGGCCGACGCGGGGCGCCGCAGCGTGATCAGCGGCATCCAGCTGGACAACTCCGACGTCATCACCTTCCACTCCTACGCCGAGCCGGGAGAGTTCGAGAGCCGCATCGCCGAGCTCACACCCCAAGGGCGCCCGATCCTGTGCACCGAATACATGGCCCGGTCGTTGGGCAGCACCGTCGAGGGCATCCTGCCCGTCGCCAAGCGTTACAACGTCGGCGCGTTCAACTGGGGACTGGTCGCCGGGAAAACCCAGACCGTATTCCCCTGGGACTCATGGGAGCACCCCTACCCCACCGTGCCGGCCGAGTGGTTCCACGACCTGCTGGCGCCCGACGGACGGCCCTTCCGCGATCCCGAGGTTCAGGCGATTCGCGAGCTGGGCGGCCTGGCGATGCACCTGCGCGAAGATCCGTCGCCCGGCTGATCTACCGACCCCGATTCTCGACGGCCGGCCCACGGCGCGCGGCGGCGATCGCCGCCATTCGCGTAACCGCGGTATGGCAGGCTATGGGAGCCCATCACCAAAGTCCCCGACGTTCAAGGCCGCGGCGACGCGCCCTCAACGGAGCCGAAAATGCCTGCAAAAGCGCCACAGACCTCCCGTCATTTAGAGGTCGAGCGCAAGTTCGATGTCGGCGAGTCCGCCGTGTCACCCTCGTTCGAAGGCATTGCCGCGGTGGCGCACGTCGACAAGTCGCCGACCCAGACGCTGGACGCGACGTACTTCGACACGCCCAACCAGGACCTCGCCCGCAACAAGGTCACCCTGCGCCGCCGCACCGGTGGCACCGACGCGGGATGGCACCTGAAGCTGCCCACCGGTCCCGAGGCGCGCACCGAGGTCCGGATGCCGCTGGACGCGTCCGGGGCCGACGCGGTGCCGGAGGAGCTGGTCGACGTCGTGCTGGCGATCGTCCGCGACCGCCCCCTCGTGCCGGTCGCGCGCATCACCACCCGGCGCGAAAGCCAGGTGTTGTACGGCGCCGACGGCGCGCCGTTGGCCGAGTTCAGCAACGACCACGTCACCGCGTGGTCGGCCCGTACCTCCGAGGACGCCGACCTGGAACCCACCCAGCAGGAGTGGCGCGAATGGGAACTCGAGCTCGTCGAGTCCGGCGGGACACCCGACACCGAGCTGCTCGACCGGCTGGGTAACCGGCTGCTGGACGCCGGCGCCGCACCCGCCGGCCACGCCTCCAAGCTGGCCCGGGTGCTCGGCACGACACCGCAACCCGACGCCGACCCCGCCGAGCACCCGCTGCAGCGCGCGGTGGCCGCGCAGATCCGCGAACTGCTGGTGTGGGACCGCGCCGTGCGGGCCGACGCCTTCGATTCCATCCACCAGATGCGGGTCACCACCCGCAAGCTGCGCAGCCTGCTGCGCGACTACCAGGAGTCGTTCGGATTGCCCGACGACGGCTGGGTCCTCGACGAACTGCGCGAACTGGCCGGCATCCTCGGCGTCGCCCGCGACGCCGAGGTGCTCGCGGAGCGTTACGAGCGCGAATTAGACGGACTGACAGCGGATCTGGTGCGCGGACCGGTGCACGAGCGCCTGGTCGGCGGCGCCCAGCGCCGCTACCAGACCGGGCTGCGCCGGTCGCTGATGGCCATGCGGTCGCAGCGCTACTTCCGCCTGCTCGACGCCCTCGATGAGATCGCGGCCCAACCGCCCGGCAGCGCGACGGGCGAGGAGCACGCCCCGGTCACCATCGACTCCGCCTACAAGAAGGTGCGCAAGGCCGCCAAGGCCGCAGCCCAGGTCGACGAAGACCACCCCGACCATCCGCACGAGCGCGACGAGGCGATCCACCGGATCCGCAAGCGGGCCAAGCGCCTTCGCTACACCGCCGCGGCCACCGGTGAGGACAAGGTGTCCGAACAAGCGAAGGCGGTCCAGTCACTGCTCGGCGACCACCAGGACAGCGTGGTCAGCCGGGAGCACCTGCGGCATGAATCCGAAGCCGCGCACGCCGCCGGCGAGGACACCTTCACCTACGGCCTGCTCTTCCAGCAGGAGGCCGACCTGGCCGAGCGGTGCGAGCAACAGCTCGACGACGCGTTGCGCAAGCTCGCCAAGGCGGTGCGCAAGGCACAGCGCTGAGCGGGGCGGACGAGTTGGCCTGTAAGCCGGATTCTGTTCCGCGCGCCACCGGAGACCGGGGACGCGCAGCGGCGACCATCCATCTGGACACACCGTTGCCGGGTGCCTCGAGCGGCCTACCCGCAGGCTCGGGCGAGCAACCCTCGAACGCCTGCGCGGCCGCGCCTCACGGCGCGGCCTTCTTGGCCTTGCTTCGGGTGGGGTTTGCCTAGCCACCCCGGTCACCCGGGATGCTGGTGCGCTCTTACCGCACCGTTTCACCCTTACCACCGCGAGGGTGGCGGTCTGTTTTCTGTGGCACTGTCCCGCGAGTCACCTCGGATTGCCGTTAGCAATCACCCTGCTCTGTGAAGTCCGGACTTTCCTCGAACCGCCCTGCGGCGGTCCGCGGCCGCCCGGCCAACTCGTCCGCGACGATCCACGGTACTACCCGCGCGATCCCGGGGCCAGCAACCATCGCGCGCCGGCCCTATCGTGGACCACGCAGGCAGGCACAGGGAAGGACGCCGATGTCCCGGTGGAAGAAGCGCGTCGACTCCGGCGAATGGGACGCCATCGCCGCCACGCTCGACGAGTACGGCGGGGCGCTGCTGCCGCGGTTGATCACCGACGGCGAGGCGGCCCGGCTCCGCAAGCTCTACGACGACGACGGCCTGTTCCGCTCGACCATCGACATGGCGCCCAGGCGGTACGGCGCCGGGCAGTATCGCTACTTCCACGCCCCCTATCCCGACCCCATCGAGGAGCTCAAACAGGCGCTGTACCCGAGGCTGTTGCCGATAGCCCGCGACTGGTGGGGCAAGCTGCGCCGCGACGCGCCGTGGCCGGACAGCCTCGACGATTGGCTGGCCAGCTGCCACGCGGCAGGCCAGACCAGGTCCACCGCGCTGATGCTCAGGTACGGCCCCGGCGACTGGAATGCCCTGCACCGAGACCTCTACGGCGACTTGGTCTTTCCACTGCAGGTGGTGATCAACCTCAGCCATCCCGACACCGATTACACCGGCGGCGAATTCCTGCTCGTGGAACAGCGGGCGCGTGCGCAATCCCGCGGCACGGCAACCCAATTGCCGCAGGGTCACGGGTTCGTTTTCACCACGCGTGAGCGGCCGGTGCCGTCGAGCCGCGGCTGGTCCGCGGCGCCGGTGCGCCACGGTGTCTCGGTCGTGCGGTCCGGCGAACGCTTCGCCATGGGGCTGATCTTCCACGACGCGGCCTGAGGGAAGACCATTGCCCAACCGGGGTGTTGGTGCCAGTCTGACCAGATGACAGATACCGAAGGGTTCGTCGACCAGACGGTGACGGGTCTCGCGGAACCGCAGCCGATGTACAAGGCGTTGCGCGAATCGAGTCCGGTGTTCCGGTCGCCGCAGGCGGTCGTTCTGAGCCGGTTGGCCGACATCGAGATGGCGCTCAAACACACGGAACTGTTCTCGTCGAACATGGACGCGGTCGATCTGGGCAATGTGCGGCCCCTGATCCCGCTGCAGATCGACCCGCCCGAGCATGCGAAGTACCGCCGCATCCTCGACCCGCTCTTCACGCCGCGGGAGATGGCCCGACGCGAACCCCGCGTCACCGAACTGGTGAACGAGATGATCGACCGCTTCGCCGACCGGGGCGAATGCGACTTTCACGCCGAGTTCGCGGTGCCCCTGCCCTGCACCGTTTTCCTGCAGTTGCTCGGGTTGCCGCTGGAAGACCTCGACAAGTTCCTGGAATGGAAGGACGGGGTGATCCGCCCGGAGGGGGACTCCGGCTTCGACCGCCGCCACGAGAGCTCCGCCGCGGTCGCCCAACAAATCTACGACTACTTCGACCGCGCCATCGACGACCACATCGCCAGCCCCCGCGACGACGTGCTGTCGGCGATGATCGCGGCCGACATCGCCGGCCAGCCGCTGTCGCGCGAGGAACTCCTGGACATCTGCTTCTTGTTCCTGATCGCCGGCCTGGACACCGTCACCGACTCGCTCGACTGCTTCTTCGTCTACCTGGCCCGCCATCCCGAGCACCGTCGCCAGCTGGTCGAGCAGCCCGACGTGCTGCCCAGCGCCGTCGAGGAGTTGTTGCGCTGGGAGACACCGGTGCCGGGCGTCGCCCGGGTCGCCGTTCAGGACGTCGAGGTGGGCGGGTGTCCGATCAGCAAGGGCGAGCGGGTCAGCCCGCTGCTGGGGGCGGCCAACACCGACCCCGCCGAGTTCGCCGACCCGGAGCTGGTGGACTTCACCCGCAACCCGAACCGGCACCGCGCGTTCGGCGGTGGTCCGCACCGGTGTCTCGGCTCCCACCTGGCCCGCATGGAGCTGCGGGTGGCCCTGCGCGAATTCCATCGCCGCATACCGGATTACGAGATCAGGCCCGGCACCCAGTTGACCTACACCGCCGCGCTGCGCTCGGTGGAGGCGCTGCCGCTGGTATTTCCGACGTCATGACCCGCGTCTCGGTGGACGCCGACCGCTGCACCGGGCACGGCCGCTGCTACACGCTGGCGCCCGACGTCTTCGACGCCGACGAGGTGGGCCACTCCGTCGTGCTCGTCGGCGACGTCTCCGGTGAACTCGAGGCCCAGGCCGTCACCGCGGAGCAAAACTGCCCCGAAGGCGCCATCTCCCTGACCCGTTGAGACCCAAAGTGAATCCGGTGGCGACCGCGCCGTCCAACGATCGGATGATCGCGGGGGTCGCCGCCGCATCGGTCGCGCTCGGGGTGGCCCAGCTGGTGGGCATCCCGTTCGGTGCGCGGGCCGACGCGCGGGCCGCGATCGGCGCGGCCGTCGTCGACCTGACACCCGGCCCGGTCAAGGAGTGGGCGATTCAGACGCTGGGCTCGTTGGACAAACTCTTCCTCGCCGCGGCCGTGCTGGTGGTGATCGCCGCGATCGCCGCCATCGCCGGGACGTTCGAGACTCCGCGCCGCCCGGTCGGGAGCGCCGTGATCGCCGCGGCGGGCGCGCTCGGCTGCGTCGCGGTGCTGTCGCGGCCGGGCGCGACGGCGCTCGACACCATCCCGACCCTCGCCGGCGCCGCCTGCGGCGTCGCCGCCCTGCGCCTGCTCACCCGCCGCCTACGCCCGGTCCCCGAAGACACCGGCGACCACGACGAGCCGGATGCCGGCAGGCGCCGGTTGGTCGTGCTCGGGGTACTCGGATTCGGCGTGGTGAGTGGCGTTGCGGGCGCTGTCATCACGCGGTTGGCGCATTCGGTCGCCGCCGACCGCATCAGCTTCGCGCTGCCCAAACCGCGCACCCCGGCGCCCCCGATACCCCCGGATGTGCAGCCGAAAGGCGTTGCGCTGCCGAGCTTTGTCACCCCCAGCGCCGACTTCTACCGGGTGGACACCGCGCTCAGCGTCCCCCAACTCAGTCACTCCGACTGGCGGCTGCGCATCCACGGCATGGTGAACCGGGACGCCACCTACGGCTTCGCCGACCTCGCCGGCTTTGAGGTGGTCGAAAAGGTGGCCACGCTCACCTGCGTGTCCAATCCCGTTGGCGGCAACCTCATTTCGACCGGGGTCTGGACGGGCTATCGCGTGGCCGATCTGTTGGCCGCGGCCGGTGTGCGTCCGGAAGCCGACATGGTGCTCTCGACGTCGATCGACGGGTTCACCGCGGGAACGCCGGTGGACGCGCTCACCGATGGCCGCGACGCGCTGCTGGCGGTCGCCCTCAACGGTGAGCCCCTGCCCATCGAGCATGGCTATCCGGCCCGGCTGGTCGTGCCCGGGCTCTACGGGTACGTGTCGGCCACCAAGTGGGTCGTCGACATGGAGCTGACCCGCTTCGACAAGGCGGAGGCGTACTGGACGCGGCAGGGCTGGGCGGCGCGCGCGCCCGTCAAGACCGAGTCGCGGATCGACGTGCCGAAAAGCGGCCAGCGGGTGCCGGTGGGTCCCGTCGTTTTCGGCGGCGTGGCGTGGGCGCAGAATCGCGGCGTGCGGTCCGTGGAAGTCCGCGTCGACGACGGCGCCTGGCAGGCCGCCGAACAGGGCGCCAGCTACTCCAACGAGACGTGGCGGCTGTGGAGCTTCCCCTGGCAGGCGAAAGACCCTGGGCGGCACACCATCACGGTGCGCGCCACCGACAACACCGGGGCCACCCAGACCTCGGACAGGGCCGCCAGCGTCCCCGACGGCGCCACCGGCTGGCACACGGTGGACTTCACCGTCACCGGGGCCTGACACCTACTTCGACGACAGCTTCCGCCAGCTGAGCACCGCGATCACGATGCCGATCACCGCCGTGATGGGACCGATGACGGACCAGGTCGTGGTGTTGCTCATCGGGCTGCCGCCAAGCACCCCGAATCCCTGCAGCGCCCAGATCAAACCGAACAACGCGACGATCACACCCAAGGCCAATGTCGCGACCGCTGTCCTTCTCATAGGCGGATGGTACGACCCGGCTCAGCGGCGGGCCAGGGCGTGCCACGCCATGTCGACGATGGCCGCGCAATAGCCGTCGTCGACGGGAACGTCGGAGTACAGGGCGCGAATGTTGAGCGGCGCCAGCACGATCTGAACGGCGGCCAGGGTGTCGACGCCCTCGCGCAGCTCGCCCCGCTCCCTGGCCCGGTCCACGATTGCGCGCACGGCGGCGAAATGCACCATCCAAAATCTCACCCGGGTAGCTTCGTCGTGCCCGCCGCGGGTGTCCATCACCAGCGCACGCAGTATTGTGCGGCCGACCTCGGTGTTGATCCGGTTCGTCACGTTGCGGGCCAGGGCCTCCAGGTCGCCGCGCAGCGACCCGGTGTCGGTCCCCGCGCTCTCGCTCTCCAGGTCGGAGAGCACCGCATCCACGATGAGTTGGCGCCGATCCTCCCAGTACCGGTACACCATGGCCGCGTCGATGCGGTGCCGCTCGGCCAGCGCCTCGATGCTGAACCGCTCGAGACCCCAGCGCGCCAGCTCGTCGAGCACCGCCGGCATCACCCGTGCCCGGACATCCGCGGGGACGGATTCACGGATCGGCTCGGACGGCTGCATCGACGTCTCCTTACCCCGGCTAGAGGTACCCGGTTTGGTTCACCAGGCGCACGGACGAGGCCCCGTCAGGATAGAACTCGGCGATGCTCAGCGACGCCAGATCGAGGTGCAGGCGATAGAGGATGCCCGGCCCGGCCTCCAGCGCCAACCGCAGCAGCATCTTGATCGGCGTCACGTGCGACACCACCAGCACCGTCGTGCCGGGGTGCGCGGCGATGATCCGTTCGCGGGCCCGCACCACCCGGTCGAGCACGTCGTCGAAGCTCTCACCCCCCGGCGGGGTGGTGCCGGTGTCACGCAGCCAGCGGCCGTGCAGCTCCGGGTCGCGCTCGGCGGCCTCGCCGAAGGTCAGCCCCTCCCACGCGCCGAAATCCGTCTCGATCAAGTCGTCGTCGACGGTCACATCCAGGCCGAGCGCCTTGGCCGCCCGGGCCGCGGTGTCGTAGGCCCGCTGCAGGGGCGAGGCGAACACCGCCGAGATCCCGCCGCGCTCGGCCAGATATCGCGCCGCGGCGTCCGCCTGGCGGCGACCCACCTCGGTGAGCGCCGGATTGCCGCGACCCGAATAGCGGCGCTGCGCCGACAGCTCGGTCTGGCCGTGCCGCAGCAACAGCAGCCTGGTCGGCGTGCCGCGCGCGCCCGTCCAGCCTGGCGCCTGCGGGGATTGCGGCACAACGGTTTTCGGGGGCTCGGCCGCGCGCTCCTCGGGTTCTTCCGCCAGGCCGCCGGCGGCCGCCGCGTCCATCGCCTCGTTGGCCAGCCGGTCGGCGTAGGAGTTGCGCTCACGCGGAATCCATGTGTAGCTGACCCGGTCGAACCGCGCCGCCAGCGTTCGGGCCTGGCCGTGCAGTTCGACCAGGTCGGGATGCTTGACCTTCCACCGCCCCGACATCTGCTCCACCAACA
>NZ_LZIX01000073.1:0-42343 GCF_001666955.1 Mycobacterium sp. E735
GAGGTCGAGCAATTCGCCGGAATCGTCGAACTGGTGGTCGAGGAGCCGGCCGCGGCCGAGGCGTACCTGCGCAAGGCCTACAACGGTTTTCGTCGCATGGGTCTCGATGCCGACACCGCCGAGACCGCGGCGTTGCTGGGCCGCACGTGCCTGGCGCTCGACCGGGATGCCGAGGCGAACGAGTTGTGTGCGGAGAGCGAGCGTCTGGCCGGTCACGCGTTGAAGGCGTCGATCGCCTGGCGCACGCTTCGAGCACGGCTGCTGTCGCGCGGCGGTGACCACGACGAGGCGCGGCGGCTGGCCCAGGAGGCCGTCGCGCTGGCCGAGCGCACCGACGCTTTGGTCGATCACGGCGACGCATGCCTTGCGCTGGCAACCGCCTTGGGTGCGGCCGGCGACGTCGCGGGTGCGCGTGCCGCCGCACAGCGGGCAGTCGAATTGTACGAACGCAAGGGCGCTGCCGCGCTTGCCGACCGGGCGCGCGGCCTGGTCGGCGATCGTGTCGTCGCGGTTCCCCAAGCGCCGCAAGAAGCGCCACCGTCCGTCGAACTTGACAACGAATGCGTCCGCTCGGTGCGCGAAATGGACGCCGCAATCGACCGGGAAGCCTGGGAGGAAACTGAGCGACGACTCGCGCCCGAGATCGTCCTCGAGAGTCGGCGCAAGGTCGTCGGATTCCCCCGCACAGTGGTCACGCCTTCCCAATGGGTCAACGATGTCGTCAGGAGCACGCGCGCGCTGGGCGGTGTATGGCACGGTCACGCAACTATCGCCGTGCGCGGTGAGCGGCTGGCGCTCACGCGATTGGAAGTGCACATGGCGGACACCAGTCCCGGTGCGCCGCGCGACGACTCGCTGCAATTGTTCGGCCTCGACGATGACGGACGAATCGGGCTGCACGTCTGGTTCGACATCGACGACATCGATACCGCAATGGCCGAGCTCGAAGCCCGGTTCCAAGCGGAGCGGCCCCCCACGCGGCGTTTGGAGAACACGGCGGCCCTGGTGTTCGAGCATGTTTGGTCGCACTTCGCGACCCGCGACTGGGATGCACTGGCGGACACCGTCGCCGACGACTACGTCGGCATCGATCACCGGCGGGTCGTGAGTGCCGAGACTCAATACAGTCGAAGTGCAGTCGTGCGAGATCTGCAGGCGGCCGCCGAAGTCGGCTTCACGATCTCGATGGTGAGCGCCGTGGCGATCCGCGGGAAGCGTCTGGTGCTCGCCCGCACTCGGGCCTCCGGCCGCGATCCCGGGGCCGTTGAAGACGACGCCCTCAACGTCGTCGAGATCGATGCCGATGACCGGATCGCGAACGTCGCCACGTTCGACCTCGAAGACATCGAGTCCGCAGTCGCCGAACTCGACGCACGCTTCATTGGCGGCGAAGGGGCCGCGTACGCCCGCACATGGTCGGTGGTGACCGGGGCTCTCACTGCCCATAATCGGCGCGAACTGCCGGCCGCAACATCGGACGCGGTGACTATCGACCACCGTCGGGTGGCGACGTTTGCGCCCGGTGAGGGTTTGGAGTACATCCGTGCGGGCTGGGATCTCGACCAACAGCTCGACATCTATGTCGAAACAGAGCATCGCGTCAACGACCTCGGCGCCGTTTTCACGTGGGCAGGACATGGAACATCACGCGAGGGCTTCACGGCGGAATGGCGCGGCGTCGACCTGATGCTGGTCGACGGCGAAATGATCAGTCGAGTAGAGGTTTTCGAAGAGACGGACCTCGACGCGGCGGTCGACATGTTCCAGAAGCTCACTCGGTCCGCACCACGGCCGGAAAACGCGGCGAGCCAAACCTATGAGCGCCTGATGCATCTGCTGGCGGCTCGCGACTGGGACGCAATCACCGCGATAGTGGCCGACGATTTGTTCTACAACGACCGCCGGCGTGTGGTGAATGCCGGTCTCCGGCTTGGACGCAGTGCCGGGATCGAAGACGTGCGGGCGTTGGTCGATGTCGGCTTCACATTGAAGATGGTTCAGGTCCTCGCGACCCGCGGCACGTCGCTCGCGCTCTTGCGGATGCGCGCGTCGGGCAGCGACCCCGAGACGATTCAAAACGATGCCCTCAACATCATCGGGGTCGATTCCGGGGGGCGGATTAGGGCGGTACTTGTCCACGACCTCGACGACGTCGATGCCGCCCTCGCCGAACTCGACGCGCGTTACCTCGCCGGCGAAGCCGCCGCCCACGCGCACACCTGGACGGTGATCACGGAGGCCTACGCCGCGCTCAACAGATTCGAGATGCCGGCGACAACAGCGGACTTCGTCAGCATCGACCATCGCAGGGGGGCGGCGTTCGCACCCGGTGACCTGATCGCCTACGTCCGCGCCGCGTGGGAGCTCGCTCAAGACGGCGCGACCCACATCGAGGCCGTCCATCGACTTACCGAGCTCGGAGCCATACTCACCCACGTGACGCACGGAACGTCACAGGAGGGCTTCGAAGCCGAGTGGCGGGAACTCTTCCTTCTGACCGTCGAAGGCGACGCGATCAACCGCTGCGAGTTATTCGACGAGGAAGACCTGGAATTCGCGCTCGCGCGGTTCGACCAGCTGGGCCAGCCGACAGTGCAGCTCGAGAACGCGGCAAGCCAAACGCACAAACGCTTGGAAACGCTTTTTGCGGCGCGCGATTGGGACACGATGTCGGGCCTTCTGGCCGAGGACATTTCCAATGACGACCGTCGTCGGACGGTGAATTCCGGTACCCGAGAAGGCCGTCAGGCCACTCTCGAAGAGATGGCGGCAACGGTCGAAATCGGCGTCAAAACCATGACGTCTGACGTCATCGCCACCCGAGGCGACCGCTTGGCGCTCTGCCGTAGTCAAACGTGGGGTCGGGACACGGGGCCGGAGGCGTTTCACACCGATGTGTACGACGTTTTCGAGCTCAACGCCGACGGGAAGGTGTCGGCACGGGTCGTCTTCGATCTCGAGGACTACGCCGCCGCCATGGCGGAGCTCGACGCGCGCTACCTCGCCGGTGACGCGGCCGCCCACACGCACGCCTGGTCCCTGATTACCGAAGCCTTCGCGGCGTTGAACCGGCGGGAAATCCCTGCCGTGACGCCCGACTGGGTGAGCATCGACCACCGACGACTCGCCCCCATCGGTCCGAGTGATTTAGCCGCGTACCTCCTTGCCAGTTGGGAACTCTCGCCACAGTCCAGGATCTACATGGCGGCTGTGCACCGGCTGAGCGATCTCGGCGCGGTGTTAACGCACGTGGCCATCGGGACCTCGCCAGAGGGTTTCGATGCGGAGTGGCAGGTCGTTGACGTTGTGACCTTTGACGGCGACCGGATCAGCCGCACCGAGCTTTTCGACGAGGCAGAGCTCGACGCCGCGCTTGCCCGCTTCGATCAGCTCAGCCAGCCGGCGCGCCAGTTGGAAAACGCCGCCACCCAAGCCGGTCGGCGGTACCTGGCGTTCTTCGCCGCCGGCGACTGGGACGCGATGGAGACGATGCTGGACGACAACCTCGTATACGACGATCGCCGTCGTGTAGTAGGCGCGGGCCCCCAACATGGTCGAGACGCTCAGATCGCCGACATGAGGACAGTCGCCGGTCTCTGGCCCGCGAGCGTGACGGCAACCCTGGTGGCGACTCGCGGCACGCGACTTACCCTCATGCGCCTGCGCTTCGCCGATCGCGATGACGGCCTCGACGCATTTCTCACCGAAGTGGTCGGCGTGCTCGAACTCAATTCCAACGGGTTGATCACCTCAGTCGTCTTCTTCGATACCGACGACATTCACGCTGCTTTGGCAGAGCTCGATTCCCGTTACATTGCAGGCGAAGCGGCCGCCCATGCGCGCACCTGGTCGGTCATCATAAAGGGCTGTGCCGCGCTCAACCGACACGAACTGCCCGCCACCACAGCCGATTTCGCGAGCGTCGATCATCGCCGAGGGACAGCTCACGCCCCCGGTGAGCTGATTGAATACGTCCGCGCGGGATGGGATCTCGACCAAAGAATTCGAACCTATCCCGAGGCGGTGCATCGGCTGAGCGACGCGGGAGCGGTTTACACCCATGTCGCGCATGGAACCTCCCGCGAGGGTTTCGACGCTGAATGGCGAGGAATCAGCCTGGTGACGGTCAACGGTGACCTCGTCAGCCGCTCCGAAGTCTTCGACGAGGCGGACCTCGACGCCGCGATTGCGAGGTTTGAGGAACTCACCAGTCCAACGCAGCGGCTGGAGAATGCGGCGAGCCGGGTGGCCGAGCACTTCCTGGCGCATTATGCGGCCACCAACTGGGATGCAATGGCGCAGCTGCTCGTGGAAGACATGACCTCAGAAGATCGCCGTAGGGTCGTGAACTTAGGGAATCGACATGGCCGAGACGCCGAGATAGCGAATTGGCGTGGCACTGCCGACATCCTGGCCACTAACGTGAGGCGGTCCGTCGTCGCTACCCGTGGAGAACACCTTGCGCTCCTTCGTTTCCTCTTCGTGGGACAAGGACAGACGACCGCGGAGTTCCAGCTGCAGGGATTCTCCATCATCGAAATAAGCACGGACGGTCGGATCGTCGCGCTCGTCTCCTTCGACCCGGAAGACATCGACTCGGCCTTTGCAGAGCTTGAGGCCCGGTATTCCGCCGGCGAGGCGAGAGCTCACGCGCACACGTGGTCGGTGATCACGAACATCTACGCGATGTTCAACCGTCATGAACTCACCCCCGTGGACTGGCTCATCGTCGACCACCGGAGGGGCACGCCGTTCGCGTCCGGCGAGCTGAACCCTGCTCTGCAAAACTTCTTCGATCTCACCCCGGACTTCCGCGTCACGATCGAAACAGTGCACCAGCTCAACAAAGCCGGAGCGGTCGTCACCATTGACTCGCAAGGATTTTCACCTGACGGCTTGGATGTCGAATGGCGCATGATTCAACTACTCGTAGTCGATGGCGACCAACTCACGCGGTGCGAGCTCTTCGACGAGACGGACTTGGACGCCGCGATCGAGCAGTTCGATCAGCTCAGCCAGCCGCCACCTTCGGCAGAGAATGCGGCAAGCCGGGTCGTCCAGCAGTTCCTGACACATTTTGCCAGCCACAACTGGGAGGCCATGGCGGAACTAATCGCGGCTGACTTCTTCTCAGACGACCGCCGCTCCGTCATCAATGCCGGAATCCGACGCGGTCGTGATATCGAGATGGAGAATTGGCGGGCCACCGCAGAGGTCTGGATGAGTGATGTGCGCGCGGCCGTCGTTGCGACTCGCGGAAAGAACCTCGTGCTCTTCCGTTTCACGTTCGCGAGCCAAGACGCAGTACCCGCACCATTTCAAGCTGCGGCACTCGGTGTCGTCGAGATCGACGACGACAATCGATGCGCCGCGACCGTCGTATTCGATCCCGATGACGTCGATTCGGCCTTCTCTGAGCTCGATGCGCGCTACCTCGCCGGCGAAGCGGCCGCCTGCGAGCGCACATGGTCTGCCATCGTGGAGGCGTACGCAGCGATCAACCGGCGTCAACTACCAATGATGACAACCGACTTCGCAGATGTCGATCATCGGCGAGGTGCGGCGTGGGCGCCCGGCCAGCTGGTCGAATTCCTCCGTAGCGCGTTGGATCAGACGCCTGATCTGACCATCCGAATTGCCGCGGTGCATCGGTTGAATCGGCAAGGCGCCGTCGTCACCCACGCTGCGAACGGGACCTCGCCGGACGGCTTCGACGCCGAGTGGCGAGAGATCCTCTTTTTGATCGTTGATGGCGACATGCTCAAACATTGCGAGGTGTTCGACGAAGCGGACCTCGGCGCCGCACTTACCCGATTCGATGAGCTGCAGTCGCGGTCGCACCGCCCGGTCAATGCGGCAAGCCAGGTGAGCGAACGGTTTTGGGACTGCCTCACGACGCGAGACTGGACCGCGATGACCGAGGTACTCGCCGAAAATGCTGTGTCGCACGACAACCGTCGGGTGGTCAACTCCGGTGTACTACGCGGGCGAGATATCAATATCGCAAACTTGCGAGCAGTGGCTGAGGTCGGATTCGAGCGCATTGTCTCGACGGTCCTCGCGGTTCGCGGGCAACGCCTTGCCCTCACTCGTATTTGGTCCTCCGCCCTGGGATGTGAGCCCGGGGAGATCAGTGCGGATATGGTCGGCGTCGTGGAGATCGACGGGGACAACCGGATGATTGTTCACTCCATCTTCGATGCCGACGACTTCGACGGCGCCGTTGCCGAGCTCGAAGCCCGGTACATCGCCGGCGAAGCGGCCACCCACGCGCACGTGTGGTCGCTGGTCGCCCAGGGCCACACCCAGTTCAACCGGCACGAACTTCCCGCGATGACGCCGGATGTCGTATACATCGACCATCGCCGGGGCGTGACGATCGAGGGCGCCGATCTGGCCGCAACTGTTCGCGCCAATCTGGATCTTCTTCCGCAGGTACACGTCTACGTCGAGAGTGTGCATCGGCTGACCGAACTCGGAGCCGTCGCCACGCAAGTGGTGAAGGGGACTTCACAACAAGGCTTCGACGCCGAGTGGCAAACGATCACCATCTTCACCTTCGAAGGTGATCTGCTCAGCCGATACGAAGTCTTCGACGAGACGGAACTCGACGCCGCCATCGCACGCTTCGACGAACTGCACCAGCAGCCGCGGCGATTGGAAAACGCGGCAACCCGTGCCGATCAACAGTTCTGGGGGTACATCGCGGCAGGTGACTGGAAAGCCCTGGGGGCGATGCTGGCTGATGACGTGGCCAATGACGACCGCCGGCGGACCGTGAACGCCGGCATTCGGCGAGGCCGAGATTCTGACGTCGCAAACATGCGAAGCCTTTCCGAGATCGGGGTCACCCACGTCACATCGACCATCATCGCGACCCGCGGCGAAAGACTTCTCCTCAGACGTACGCGATTCTCGCTGGACGAAGGGCCCGAAGACTTCAACGTCGAGCTGCTCTGCATTGTCGAGCTGGATGCCGAAAACCGGATTGCGACACGCATCCTGTTCGATCTCGACGAATTAGACGCCGCATTCGAAGAACTCGATGCCCGCTACCTCGCAGGCGAGGCGGCGGATGAAGGGCACACGTGGTCGCTCATGGCGCAGACGTACGCGGGGCTCAACCGGCACGAGATGCCGCCGACCACGCCGGATTTCGTCAACATCGACCATCGGCGCGGCATAACGTTCGAGCCGGGCAACATCGTCCCGTATGTCCAAGCCACCTGGGATGTCGCACCCGATCTCAAGATGCGCATCGAGACGGTGCACCGGCTGACAAACACTGGAGCCGTCATTACTCATACCGGGTATGGCACCTCCCAGGACGGCTTCGACGCGGAGTGGCGAGAGGTCGTCTTTTTCACTTTCCGGGGAGACAGGGTCGATCGCTGCGAGATGTTCGATGATGTGGACGTTGACGCCGCCCTCGCGCGCTTTGACGAGCTGAGCCGGCCAAGACCGAGCCTAGAGAATGCGGCAAGCCGGGCAGAAGAGTGGCTCTTCGTGCATTCGGCGGCTCGCGACTGGGCAGCTGTGGCCGAAATCCTCTCTGGCGAAAGCGTTGTCGACGACCGCCGCCGAGTGGTGAATGTCGGCTTATGGGACGGTCGGGACGTCGTCATCGCGAACATGCAAGCCCTCGCCCAGGGCTTGGCACACGTGACGCTGACGGTCATTGCGACTCGCGGGGAGCGGCTCGCCCTCATTCTCGTTCGATCTTTCAACTCCGACCTCGAACATGGAGAGTTCGTCATCGAAATGCTTGGAGTCGCGGAGCTCGACGCGGGCCTGCGCATTTCGGCCCACGTCTTCTTTGATCCCGACGACATCGACGCCGCCTTCGAAGAACTAGATGCCCGCTACCTCGCCGGTGAAGCGGCCCCGCACGCGCACACTTGGTCGGTCATCGCAGGCTCCTACGCCGCGATGAACCGGCGCGAGCTGTTTCCGACGACGCCGGATTGGGTGAATGTCGATCACCGACGCCCGGGGATATTTGAGGAAGGCGGCCTGAACGCATCCCTGCGTTCGCTGTGGCAACTGACAACCGACCTCACCTTCCGCATCGAAGCCGTCCATCGATTGACTGACCTCGGCATGGTCTGCTCCCATGTGGCTCAGGGTGTTTCACAGGATGGGTTCGACGCCGAGTGGCGGGGCATAGAAGTCCAGACGGTCGACGGTGACCTTATCGACCGCTGCGAAATCTTCGACGAGACGGACCTCGACGCGGCCCTCGCGCGGTTCGACGAGGTCACCGCGATCAGGCCCGACGGTGGGTGACACGGCGCCCCGACAACAACCGCTCTATCTCCTGGCGGACAGTCAGCTGCTCTTTTGGAAACAGCGGGACCGGCTACTCCTCGATGCGGCCGTCGACGGATTGGCCCGAGCCAACCCCCTGAGCGCCGCCTATCTCGGTGCCTCCAACGGAGATCGTCCGGAGTACTACGAGATCTTCGAGGCGGCCATGGATGCGATTGGAATCACCACTCGCCGCATGATCGATTCGTCCTTCGGCCCCGACGATCGCAACTTCCTGGCGAGCGCCCAGTTGATCATCCTCGCCGGCGGGGACGTGCGCCTGGGCTGGGACACCTTCGAGAAGACCGGCATGAAAGGGGCGATTCTGGACCGGTATACCCACGGCGCGCTCCTGGTGGGCGTTTCGGCCGGTGCGGTCCAGCTGGGACGCTACGGAATCGTCGAGACGCCGCAATCTTCCGCACCTGAGCTGTTCGGCGTGTTCGACCTCGTTCCCATGGTCGTCGACGCACACGACGAGCGAACCGAATGGGCTCGGCTGTCGCGGACGATCGAATCTCTGAACGGAGCCGCCACCGGGCTCGGGATTCCGTCCGGTGGCGGAGTCATCGTTCACCCAGACACCGCGGTTGAGGCACTGCGCCGTCCCGCACATCAAATTCGTTTCCAGAGCGGTCGGATCACTCGCTCGCTGCTGCCCGCCGACGCATCCAGCTGAATTGCCCCGGACGCCAAGCGGTGTCTGCAGCCCCCGGCCGCCAGTCCGCCGTCTCCGGCCCCTGGGTGACGGTTGGCCGCGCTAATAGTGACTTTCGGCCCGAGTGAGCGACCTCGATCCGGGTCCAGAGTTAACACCATGCCAACTGCACCTCGACTCACTTTGAACGGAGCGCGCCGGTTGCTGGTCGGGCTGATCGGAGCAGGCGCGATCAGCGGCACGCTGGTATGCGCTGGCGCGGGGACCGCCGCGGCTGATCCGGCGCCTCGACCCGCCAACTGCACGGCGGCGGACGTCGCCGGCGTCGCGGCTGGCGTGGCCGCGTCGCTCTCTACCTACCTGTTCACGCATCCGGACTTGAACGGCTTCTACACCGACCTGCAGGATCGGCCCAAGGACCAGATCCGCGACGAGGTGCAGCAGTACTTCAACGCCAACCCCCAGGAGCAGGCCGATCTTGAGAACATCCGTCAGCCGCTGGCCGATATCAGGCAGCGTTGCCAGTGGACCCCGCTACTCGGGCAGGGCGGCGCGACTCCCTGAGTCGGGCCAGGCACGTAATCGTGTTGCGGCCCCTACGCCGCCGGTCAGAACGAGGAGATGCCGATGAATGTCAGGGCACGGTCGTGGACCGCAGGGGGGATAGCGGTATTGGCCCTCGCCGCAATCCCTGAGACGTACGCCGTGGTGCGGCCGTCCGGGGTGGCCAACGCGGACGTGTGCGCAAGCGTCGGCCGACGTGTTTCAGTGAGCGGATGCACGAACATTGCCGACACCGTCAACGCCAATGTGCCACCCCCGGACGCCTATGCGCCACTGCCGCAAGATTTTCCGCCCCCACCGCCGGTGAATGTCTGCGTCGGGGGCGGACGGCGAGTCCATGTGAGCGGGTGCTTCTGAGGCGGTCGGTGATGCCACCCGTCATCGTCTAGCTGCGGTGCCACCACCCCGACGACGGTGTGCCGCCAATACGTCGGCGTTCGCCAGCGTTTGCGCCTGGGCGGCCAGCGTTGATGCCCGGTTCGCGTAGGCGATCGCCTCGGCGGCATTGGTTGCTTCCTTGGCGTACGCCGCCGCCAAATACCGCCTGGCCTCTTGGGTTCGAGACTGCGCCTCGGCGCCGATGCTGGCGCCATGCCGGGTGACGTAGTCGGTGACCTGACGCAGCCGGGCGTCCGCGGTCGACAGCGCGTCCCTCGATGAGTCGCCGCGCCCCTCGATGCCGGACTGACTCTCGCGACGGGCGGCGCGGCGGTGGCGCACCCGGTAGAACGCGAGAATCACAATGACCAGAACCACAACGACGATGAGGCTGATCGCGATCAGCTGCCAGATCGGCTTCGACGTGCTCGCCGATTTGTCCAACCCGTCGGCCGCGGCGACCGCGGCGCCGGTCCAATCTTTCGCGTTCACCGCAGGGTCAATTCGCTTGCTGCGCAGTGTGTCCAGCTCGGCATCCGTGAGGCCCGGCACTTGCGGCGGCACCGAGAAGGCGTAGAGCTTGGTGTTCGTGGCCACCGACAGCAGCACGTCGTTGCCACCCAGCCCGCTGGCGTTGCGGGTTCGGTCGGCCCAGTTCTCGGGTTTGAACCGGGAGAAATTGTCGACGTAGACCACCCACAGCTGAATGTGCCGATCGCGGTAGAGCCGGTCGATCGCCGAGCTCACCGCCGCCCGACCGGGATCCGTCAGAACTCCGGCGCTGTCGGTGATGTGATCGGTGAGCTTGGACGGCGGCTGCGCACCGGCGGGGGCCGCCGGCAAGAACCCCACCGTGAGGACGGTCAGGACCGCACTAATCAGGCGAACGCCGCGCATATGGGTAACTTATCGTCACTCATGCTGCGGCGGACACTGCTATCCGTCGAAATAATCGGAGCGAGGAAATGGCTGGGCAACGGCCGCTTGCGCTGGCATGGTGGCGGTCGTGCGGGTGTGGCTGAGTGGCTAGGCAGCGGCCTGCAAAGCCGTACACACGGGTTCGAGTCCCGTCACTCGCTCAACATTGCCTGGTCAGTCCGCGAGGCGGCGCTGTTGCCCGGCGCGCCGGCGGCTATGCCTCTTCCGCCACGGCGTCGAGGTAGAACCATCGCCCGGCGCGGCGCTCGAAGCGACTGCGCTCGTGCAGGCTGCCGGCGCGGCCCGCGGACTCGAACCGGGCCGTGAATTCCACCTCCCCACGATTGTCTTCCGGGCCGCCCGCGGCCGTGTCGGTCACTTTCAGGCCGGTCCAGGTGATGGCCGGGTCGACGGTCACGTCCGACGGGCGCGTGCGCGGGTGCCACGTGCGAAACAGGTAGTCGGCGTCACCACGGGCGAACGCCGAATACCGCGATCGCATCAACTCCTCGGCCGTTCGGGCCGGTAGCTCGCCATCGTGGAGCGGCCCGCAACACGCGCGATAGCCTTTGCCACTGCCGCAGGGACACCGTTCGTTCATGTGAAAAGCCTGACAAACCGATTAGCGCCGACTCGCACGCAGGTCGCGCTGTCGGAAGGTCTTGGGCCCGAAAAGCCAGACATGGCCGGCCCGCACTCTCTGCGGCCATACTGGGCTCAAGTCGTCGTCAACCTTGCAAAAACGCACCGTGCGTGAGCCGCCAGAGCAGGCCAAGATCATTACCGAATCCCTAGTAAGCGCCGCTCCATGACGTCCGCGCCGCGCACGACGCCACCCGCTGCTTTGAATCCATCGGCGACGCGCCGCGCGCCGCTGGTCATTGACATCGCCTGCAATACCTTGGATTTCAACCTCGCCGGGGTGAGCTTCCTCGCAGGTAGCCGCGTTCCACTGTGGGACACCTCGACCCGCCGAGCGACCTCGAACTGGTCGCGGCCATAGGGCACGGCGCATACGGGGACGCCAAGCGCGAGGGCCTTCTGCGTGCTGCCCATCCCGCCGTGGGTGATCGCGGCAACGGCGCGACTCAGCACCATTCGATGCGGCACGAACTCGCGCACCGTGGCGTTGGCCGGCACCGCGATGCCGTCGGGCACTCCCGCCGGGTATGTGGCGACGACATGGACCGGCTCGGCGGCCAGCGCTGCCATCGCGACAACCGGCAATCGGATATCACCCTGGCGATCAGACGAGGTCGTGACCAACACGATGGGGCGGTCGATGTCCTGGAGCCAACGGGGCGGCGCAACAGGCGGGTCGAACTCACACGGCCCGATCAGCTCGATCGAGTCGCCCCAATCCGGGTGCGCATATTCGAACGGCTCGCCGGTGGCGACGAGCATCAATGGTGTGCGCCTGAGCAGTTCGTCGACACTGCGAACCGGCACCGCGCCTGCGGCCTCACGAACCCCTCTCAGCGGCCCAAGCAGCGCGCGCTCGAATGGCGCGGTCACCAGGGGACGGAGCGCCCCATCCCGCAGCCGACCGAGCAGGCCGGGCCACGGCCGCAAACCCGGGCCAAAAGGCGGCGTGCCACGCGATCGCAGGAATGGTGTGAACGGCCAAAAGGACACCCACGGCACGGAACCGGCATCCGCCACCGCAGCGGCTCCCCAACAGTTCGCATCCACCACCAGTAGGTCGGGATTTGCGGTCGCGATGGCACTGCGCAGGTCCTCGATCTCATAGGCCGCGCGCTGGCCGAAGACTCCGAAGGCCACCTTCAATGCGGTTCGCGTGTTCGGAGCCATCCAGTCGGTCATAACCGCTGCTTCGATCCTTGGATCGATCGCGGACGTCTCGAATCCGAGCTCGAGGCCGGTGGGTACGCCAGCAGCGAGGGTCCTCAACACGATGCGATGACCGCGCCGCTGAAGTTCAATCAGCAGGGCGACAACCGGAAAGAGGTTTCCGTGAGCTGGCGACGTGTACGCCAGGATGGTGACCATCGGTCACGGATTCCGGTGTTCGGTCCCACCAGGCATGAACGACTATTTTATCGACACCAGCAAATCCACGACCGTGGTTGCGGTTATTCGGCCATGGGGCCGCAATCCCAACGCTTCTATAGACCGTCTGGCGCCCGTCTGGCCGTTACGCTTGAACGGCGGCCACCTCGAGAAGTGCGGAAATGATCAGATGACGGGGTCAGCATGCCGGGGGTGCGGCACCGAGCCTCGCGCCGGTGCCCGCTTTTGCGATGCCTGCGGGTCCCCGATCGAGGTCGCTGCCACACCGGCCGAGCACAAACAGGTTACGGTCCTCTTCGCCGATGTGGTTCGCTCGATGGACCTGGCCGCCATCGTGGATACCGAACGACTGCACGACGTCATGGGCGAACTCTTCAACCGATGCGGAGCAGTCATTCAACGTTACGGCGGCACGGTCGACAAGTTCACCGGCGACGGCATCATGGCGCTCTTTGGCGCCCCGATCGCGTTGGAAGACCACGCAATCCGCGCCTGTATCGCAGCTCTAGAAATACAGACGGAAGTGGCAACCTTAGCCAACGAAGTGCAGCACCGCGATGGTGTCACGCTTTCGCTTCGGATCGGACTGAACTCCGGTGACGTTGTCGTAGGCCAAATCGGTTCCAGCCCTTCGAGTTACACGGCGATTGGAGTGCAGGTGGGGATGGCCCAGCGGATGGAGGCGGCCGCTCCCCCGGGCGGCGTCATGCTCAGCGAAGTCACCTCGCGCCTTGTCGAACACGTGACGGTGCTCGACGATCCGCAGATGGTGACCATCAAGGGGGCATCGGAACCCGTCCCTGCACGGCGCCTGCGAGCGATGGCTCAGAGGAAACCGCTGGCAGCCCGTATTGAATCCACACTTGTCGGCCGAGATCACGAAATCGAAGCCCTCACAGCGGCCATACGTGAGACTGTCGACGGACGCGGCTGCATCGTCGGTATTTCGGGGCCAGCAGGAATCGGCAAAAGCCGGATCTCTCGCGAGTTAGTGAAAATCGCCCAAACCAATGGTGTGCGGGTGTTTTCCACCTTCTGCGAGTCACATGCCAGCGCGATCGCCTTCACGGTAGTCGGCCGCCTCGCCCGCGACCGATTCGGAATAGACGAACGCGACCCCGTAACCGCCCGATCGGCGCTGCGAACTCAACTCGCCGGAGCGGACCCCGAAGATCTCGTACTGGTCGACGATCTGCTCGGCATCCGAGATCCGGAGGCGCCAGTTCCCAACGTCTCAGCGGACGCCCGGCGGCGACGACTAGCCGCACTGTTCAAAACCGCTGCGCTGGCCCGGAGCACCCCAGCTCTCTACATCATCGAGGACGCCCATTGGATTGACGAGACCAGCGAGGCCATGCTCGCGGACTTCTTGACAGTAATCCCCGAGGCAGGGTCGATGGGCGTCGTCACCTACCGCCCGGAGTACGACGGTCCCCTGACGCGCGCACCGGGTTTCCGGGGATTCACTCTCCACCCCCTAGACGACTGCGCGGCATCAACAATGACAGCCGAGCTCATAGGCTCCGATCCGTCTGTCGGCGAGCTGGCGAAACGCATCATCGAGCGATCGGCCGGAAATCCCTTCTACGTCCAAGAGATCGTGCGCGAATACGCCGAGCGACGCGTCATCGTCGGCGAACGTGGCGCGTATCAACGGCAGCAGGACGTGGGCGACGTCAGCGTGCCTCCCACTCTGCAGGCGACGATCGGATCGCGCATCGATCGATTGACCAGCTCGGCAAAGCAAGTACTCAACGCCGCAACAGTCATCGGATCTCGATTCAGCGCCGAACTTCTGGCCATCGTGCAGGGCGAAACTGACGGCCACTCCCAAGCAGCACTGGCCGAACTCGTCCACGCGGAGCTCATCGACCAGGTAAGGTTCACGCCCCGAGCAGAGTATGCGTTCCGCCACCCGCTCGTCCAGGCGGTGGCCTACCAATCGCAGCTCAAACTGCCTCGCGCAGAACTTCATCGACGCCTGGCCGCGGCTATCGAGCAACGCAACGCCATGGCGCTGGATGAGAATGCGGCGTTGATCGCGGCCCACCTCGAGGCTGCGGGGGACCTCCGTGAAGCTTTCGGCTGGCATATGCGTGCCGGAACGTGGTTCACGAATCGCGACATCAATGCCGCGCGTATGAGTTGGCAACAGGCGCAAAAGTTGGCAGACCTGATGCCCACCGACGAACCCCACCGAACTGTGATGCGCGTGGCGCCTCGCGCCCTGCTGTGTGGCAGCGCCTGGAGGGCCGGCGGTAACGTCGCCCCTGCCGACTTCCAGGAGCTGCGCGACCTGTGCGCAACCTCCGATACCCAGGTGCCGCTGGCCTTGGGTATGGCCGGCCTACTGATGCAGCATGCGACCCATGCTCGCAATCGAGAGTCGTTGCCCCTCATATCCGAGTACGTCGGACTGATAGATGCGATCGGCAGCCCGGAGCTGACCGTTGGATTGCTCTATCCCGCGATTTATGCCAATTACGAGGCCTGCAAAATGTCCGACGCGCTGCAGCTGGCACAGCGCGTGATCGATCTGGCCGACGGCGATCCCATCAAGGGCAATCTCTTGACCGGCTCACCTCTCGCGTTCGCTACGGCGATGCGGGCATCGGCGCGATGCGCTCTGGGACAACCGAATTGGGAGACTGACTTCGACGACGCTATGGCATTCGCCCGCGTTGATCCGACCACGTACGTCTCGATAGTCATGTTCAAGTACATGTTGGGTATCCCCACCGGGGCGTTATCGGCCGACGCAGTAGCACTGAAAGACACCGCGGAGGCGCTGCGAACCGCTCAACGATGCAGTGAAGATTTCGCGGTGCATGCAGCGCAACTGGCACGTGGCATCGCCCTTGTGGCCAACGACAGCGCTGATCGGCCGGCCGGCCTCAAGCTGCTCGCGGAAGCACGATCTGCTGCGTTGGCTGAGCGATTCATCCTGGGGACCATACCGATCATCGACCTCCACTTTGCGGCGGACAAAGCCCGGACAATGGACCTCGACGGCGCGATTGCGCTCTCGCGTCGGGTAATCACCGAGCTGCGCCAAACTGGACCGGCGATATATCTCGGTGCGGCCACCAGCGTTCTCGTCGAATCTCTCCTTCGGGGGGGCAACGACGAGGACCTGATCGAGGCTTACAACGCCATCGAGGCCTTGGCGGAAGTTCCTGTCGAAGCTGGGTTTGTGGTCTACCAACCGCGCCTGCTGAAGATGCGTGCTCTACTGGCGCGAGCACAGGACGACGCGCAGGGCTATCGGGCGTATGCAGATCAGTACGTGGCGCTGGCGCACACCCTGGGCTTCAAGGGTGACATTGCACAGGGCCTCGCTCTCGGCCCAAGTCACCGTTCCGGTCGCCACCTGAGCGGCACGTGAACCGGGAACCAACCGTCGAAAACCTCACTCGGCGACGGGCTGTAGGGCTTGGGATACCACGCCTTGGGCACATCGCCGCTGTCCCAGTCGAACCCGAAAAACGGGATCTTGGCGAGCCATACTTCGAAGAAAACGCTCAGCAGGTCCCGGGCGAGATGCGACGCCGGGCACCGGTGCGGGCCTCCCCCAAAGCTCCAATTTCTCTGCGGGCCATCGAGTTTGATGTCCTGGCCGGACATCTCGTCAGCCTCGTCGCGGTGAACGAATCCGACATACAACTCGACGCGAGACCCGGCCGGGATCGTCGTTTCGCCGACTGTCACGCTGCGGCTCGTGATGCGGGAAACGGTCTTCGCCCCGCCGTCCAACCGCAGCAGCTCCTCGATGAACCGGCGTTGCCGGTCCGGATGTTCGCGTAGTTCCTGCTGCAGCATCGGCTGGCGCGCCAGTACCGCCAGTCCGGCCCGGATAGCGAACGACGCGAAGATGAGGCCGCGGCCCACCGAGGCCATCAGCCCCAGCACTTCATCGTCGGAAAGCGGTTCGGTGGCCAGGAGGCTGAGCACATCGGGGCCGCCCTGCGGCGCTCGGCGGATCTTGGCCACCAGCTCCGCGTTGACCGCGTCCGGGGCGAGGTCGGTCGGCAGCCCGCAGACCGTGACGAATGCCGCGCGCCAGACGACCTCGGCGACACCCGCACCGTCGCAGCGGTCCAGCTGCGCCGCGACGGCGTCGACGCATCGTTCCACGATCACCCGCACGGGCCTGAGCATGTCGCGCGAATTGCCGGGCGTGAACAACTGCTCGACCATGATCTTCCGGTACGGACCGAACGGCGGATTGCCGGGCATCAGCTCGCCCTGGCGGCTGGCGAATACCTCGCCGTCGCGTATGGCCGCGAGGACGTCGTCGCGCCGCCACAACACATAGGTACCGTCCGGCTGCCGCAGCACTCTTTGACCGGCCCGCTCGGCTGCAGCCAGCCACTCCCGATAACCCCTGGCCGCCTCCTCGTCGGAACGCATGACCTCCAGCGCGCGGTCGCTACCCGACTCGATCACCGCACCACCGACTTTCACGATCGGCGGTCGCTGTGAACCAAGCATGAACGGGGCCGCCTGGAACTCCGACGCCAAAGTCTATCTCCGAGAGCGATCACCGGCACTGCGGCGCTAGGTGTGCAGTTTCCAACCCGCTAATGGGGTGGGCGCCGCCGGAGCGTTGGGGTCATTGAACTCGATGTAGACGTCGCCCTGCTTGACATTGCCGTCGTAGGCGATGTATCCGTGGGCGGTCTGGCCGTTGGCGACACTGCCCGAGCGCAGGGGCGGCGTCTTGTTGATCTTCTGGTAGTCAACAGCGGATGAGCCGCCCTCGGCGTCCCGGTAAGGGTCTTGCCTCCACGGCGAAGACGCGGCGGTCACGTAGGTCTCGCCGTAGCTGAACGGTGTGTCGGACTTGCCGACGATGGTGAGCTCGATGACGGTACAGCCGCCTCCGCTAAGGGTGCAGCCGGACGAGACCCAGGTCGCGTTGTTGAGCGTGACGTCGGCGGTCGCGGCGCTGTATTCCGTGACATGGATGGTGGTGCCGGCCTTCCCTGTCGGGAACGGCGACTGCTGGGGTGTCGGGTCGGCGGCGCCGACCGGCGCCGTTGCGCAAGCCGTCATCGCGAGCAATGTCACGACCGCTGCGCTTACCGGAGTCGATATGGTCACTCGCAGACGATAGCGCGCATTCGCCAGGGGTCTGTCCGCGATCACACCTCTGAAGTAGGGCGGGCGGGGCTCGAACCCGCGACCAACGGATTATGAGTCCGCGGCTCTAACCAACTGAGCTACCGCCCCTAGCGATGTTCCGTAGGAAACGGTAGCCCAACGCGGGGTCGTCGTCCGCCGGGCATGCTCGAAGCCCGCCGCCCTCGAAAAAGGCGGCGGGCTCGACGGGGCATCACATCGGCGCCGGCTGGCCGGGCGCTTGCCGCGCGGCCTGATCCTTGAGCCTCGGGATCAAGTCCGGCGCGTAGACGTAGATGGCGGACTCGACCTCCCACTCGGCCTGCTTCTGGCTCATCGGCGTCGTCCTGGTGATCATGTTGACCAGCTCCTGGGCCTCCCCGAACTGATTGGGGTTGGCGCGTACCTGGCTGGCGAACCACCGTCCCTCTGCCGCCTCGCTGCAATCGTTGAAGTCGGCGTTGTGCACCATCTTGTTCTGCGCCAGCAGCTTGATGTACTGGTCGTCGGCCGGGGACATGTTGCACGACGCCGACGCGTGCGGCGCTCCTAGCACAGCACCACCGAACATCGCTGCTCCCAGCGCGACCCCGGCGGCCCCCGCCGCCAACACCTGCTCGCGCGATCGTGTCATCCTCACTTCGTCAGACCCCCTCCTCATGGAATTTGCTATCTGTCCTTTCGCGCTAAACGTCGGGTACCACCGTCGCCAAACGCGGCAAACGACGCGTTCGTCGAACAATCAATGAACAGCAGTTAGCCAAAACCTCGGTGAGCTGAAGGTTTTGCGCGGCGGAGAACGCTCGTGCGATCGATGACTACCGCCGATCGGCAATCACATGCAGTGCGTAACTCACCGATACGGGCGGTATCGGTGATCTAAATTGAGTTAGCTGGTGAAGCCCGAGTCGCTACTCTTTGGGCCAGTCCGCGTGCGCGGCCTGATCCTTGATCTTGGGGATCATGTCGGGTGCATAAACGTAGATGGCCGACTCGACCTCCCACTCGGCCTGCGCTTGGTTCATCGAGGTCGTGTTCGTGATCATGTTGACCAACTCTTGCGCCTCCCCAAAGGGATTGGGGTGGTTGCGCACCTGGTCGGCGAACCACCGCCCTTCGGCGGCCTCGGTGCAGTCACTGAAATCGGCGTTGTGCACCATCTTGTTCTGAGCGAGCAACTGGATGTACTGGTCGTCCTTCGGACTCAGATTGCAGGACGCCGACGCTTGCGGTGCCGACAGCACAGCGCCGCCAAGCATCGAGGCCCCCAGCGTGACGCCGGCAGCCCAGACCGATGACGCTCGCATGCGCGACCGCGAACGGGTGGTTGTCATTCCGGACCTCCCTCTGCGTGGGAGCGATCTCGCCCTCCGACGCAACCAAGCCTTCGTGTGGTGACTGCTAACCGAGATAACGGGCCACGGCTTGCAGTCACGCGGTCGATAGTCATCAACTCAGGCGGCGCTGCCATCTGAGATCACCAGCACATATGAGTTCACATATGAGTTTTGGTGTCGGGACATAAATTTAGCCAGTAGCAGCGGCCCGAGTGGAGAACTTTTGTTTGCGCGGCCGTGTACGGATGGTTAACATTCGCTACTTCGCACCGGGCCTGCGTCCGTCGTCCGATCGACGCCAGCCGAGGCGGCATGCGCAAGCCAAAAGCTCTTTGAGCTGCGATTACGCAGCTGGCGGCTGGGCGGCGATCGACCGTGGCAGCCCAGGCGGGAGTCAGCTGAATACAGTCTGCCCGTCGGTCCCGAGCAGATAACGCTCGGTACCCTGCTCGACGCGGGGCGCATCGGCGCCCAAAGCGACGGCGACCTTATTGCTTGCATTCCGCATGATGTCAAAGGTGAGCTCGACGGCCTCGGCATCCGAGAACCGGGAGCGCACCTCGGCGGCATCGTCGACGGCGAGGTGCGCAGGGGTCCAAATTAACGCATCGGTGTAGCGCAGCGCTGCTTTGACGCGGTCGTCGAGCAACCGCGAGGCTTCGAAGCGACCGATCTCGTCGTAGAGCGTCTCCGAACCGCCGGCGTCCAGCGCCGTGCCCTCACGCAGCGACTTGCACAACCGGCAGTTGTGCTGAGCCGCCCCGCGCAGCCGGACCATCTCGGAGGTGACCGGGTCGAGCGCGCGCATCCGGGCCACCGCGGGCAAGAACTCGTTGAACACCAGATTCGCCGGATTCGTGGTGTGATCCCACGCGACGCTGCCGTTCACCCAGCCCAAGTACTCCGAGCCGACGCCGAGAGCCTCCAGCCCCGCCCGCACCCGCGGGACGAAGTCGGCGATATACATCGAGACCACCACGCCAAAGGCGCCGTCGCCCAACTGCTTCACCAGCCGGGACCGCTGCTCGCCGGTGATCGCGGAGACGTCTGCGCTGAACTGCTCGGCGAACTCGGCGACGACGACCTCGGTCTGCGATTCGGGCGCGCCGGACTCGACGGGCGCCGGCAGCGGCGGCAGTGACAACGTCTGGGCACAGACCCGCCGAATCAGCGCCGCGATGCGCGCCTCCGGCGGGGAGCCCGGAAACAGGGCCACCAACCGCGCCAACTGATCTGTTTGGACCGAAACCGGAGCCGCCATTCGTCACACGCTAGAACGCCGCCGGCCGAGCGGCAATCGCCTACTGGGCCTGGCTCACCGACGACATATGGAAGTCCGGGATCCGCAGCGACGGCATGGCCGCTCGGGTGGCCCAGTCCGCCCACTCCCGGGGCAGGGTCTTCTCACTCGTCCCGGCCTCGGTGGCCCGCCGCAGCAGGTCCAGGGGACTCTCGTTGAAGCGGAAGTTGTTGACCGCCGCGGTCACCTCGCCGTCCTCGATCAGGTAGACACCGTCGCGGGTCAGCCCGGTGAGCAAGAGCGTGGTGGGGTCGACCTCGCGGATGTACCACAGCGTGGTCAGCAGCAGTCCGCGTTCGGTGGCCGCGATCATGTCGGCCAACTCGGCCGACCCGCCCGTCATCACCAGGTTGTCGGCGGCGACCGCGACCTCGGCGTCGAATTTGGCGGCCGTCGCGCGTGGGTAGGCCAGCGCGTTGACCACGCCGTCGCGGATCCAATCCACCTGGCCGATCTCCATGCCGTTGTCGAACACCGACATCGTCTCCGACGAGCTGCTCACCGCGACGAACGGTGTGCACGCCAGCCCCGGCGCCATCGGATCGGAGAACAGCGTCAGCGGTAACTCGGTGAGCCGCTCCCCCACCCGCGTCCCGCCGCCGGGCGCCGAAAAGGCGGTGCGGCCCTCTCGCGCACCGCGGCCGGCCATCGACCACGCCAGGTAAAGCATCATGTCGGCGACCGTGGACGGCGGCATGATCGTCTCGTACCGGCCCGCGGGCAGCTCCACGGTGCGCTCGGCCCAACCGAGGCGCATCGACAGCTCCTCGAGCAGCGAATCCATTGGCACGTCGACGAAGTCGGGCGTGCCGATACCCGCCCAGGCGCTTGCCTCGCCGCGTTTGCCGTTGATCTCCACCGCCCCGGCGGGCTGGGTGTAGCGTCGGCGCACCCCCGTCGACGACGCGAGGAACGTCGTCGAAACGCTGTGGTGCGCAAAGCCGTACAGCCGGTCGGCGCCTTCGAATCCGCGACTCAACGAGTCGGCGACATCGGCGAACACCAGGGGCCCGGTGCCGGGCACCGGCGCGTTCCAATCGGCGGGCACCCCTGTGTCGGCCAGCAGCGGCGCGGCATCGCCGGCTTCGGGCGCCGAGCGGGCCGCCTCCTGCGACGCCGCCACCAGCTCGGGGATCACCCGGGGATCGACCTCGGCCGACACCATCGTGCCGATGCGCGCGCCGGATCCTTGGCGGACAATCGAGATCACCGTGATGCTGCGGTTGACAGCAACCCCGTTGGTGGTCATCGAGTTGCCGGCCCATCGCAACGTCGCCTCCACCTTGTCGGTGACGAGCACCATGGTCTCGCTCGCGCCGCCGAGCTTGGCGGCCTCCTCGAGGACGAGGTTGACGACATGCTGCGCGCTGATCATCGGCGCCGCTCCTCAGCATCGCTTCGTTCTGCATCGTCGCCGGCGCGGATCATCGGCCGCCCTCGGTCCGGGTGTTGAGTACGTTGACGCCGCGGAACAGCGCCGACGGACAGCCGTGGCTGACCGGGGCGACCTGACCGGGCTGGGCCTTCCCACAGTTGAATGCGCCGCCGAGCCGCCACGTCGACGGGCCGCCCACGGCTTCCATCGAGTTCCAGAAATCGGTGGTGGTGGCCTGATAGGCCACGTCGCGCAGCTGGCCGTCCAGGCGGCCGTCGCGGATGCGGAAGAACCGCTGGCCGGTGAACTGAAAGTTGTAGCGCTGCATGTCGATTGACCACGACTTGTCGCCGATGATGTAGATGCCGTCCTGCACACGGCTGATGAGGTCGGCGGTACTGACGTCCTCGCGCGCCGGCTGCAGCGACACGTTGGCCATCCGTTGGATCGGCACGTGATGCGGCGAATCGGCATACGAGCATCCGTTGGACCGCGGTTGTCCAAGTCTCGGAGCGAACACCCGATCGAGCTGATATCCGACAAAGATGCCGTCACGCACCAGATCCCAGCTCTGCGCCGCCACGCCTTCGTCGTCGTAACCGATGGTCGCCAGGCCGTGGTCGACGGTGCGGTCGGCGGTCACGTTCATCACCGGTGAGCCGTACCGCATGGTGCCGAGTTTGTCGGGCGTGGCGAACGACGTTCCGGCGTAGGCGGCCTCGTAGCCGATGGCCCGGTCGTATTCGGTTGCGTGCCCGATGGATTCGTGGATCGTCAGCCATAGGTTGGACGGGTCGATCACCAGGTCCGTGCGCCCCGCGATCACGCTGGGCGCCTTGACCTTCTCGGCGAGCAGCGACGGCAATTGCGCCAGCTCGTCCGTCCAGTTCCACACCTCGTCGCCGGCCAGCACTTCCCAGCCGCGCCCGGTCGGCGGCGCCAGCGTGCGCATCGAGTCGAAGCTGCCGGCCGCCGCGTCGACGGTCACCGCCTCCAGCGAGGGCTGCACCCGCACCCGCTGCTGGGTGATCGACGACCCGAACGTGTCGG
The DNA here is from genome assembly GCF_001666955.1 of Mycobacterium sp. E735. Classification (NCBI taxonomy): domain Bacteria; kingdom Bacillati; phylum Actinomycetota; class Actinomycetes; order Mycobacteriales; family Mycobacteriaceae; genus Mycobacterium; species Mycobacterium sp. E735. Next base: position 23,040 of record NZ_LZIX01000073.1, read on the forward strand.
CGTAAAACGACTGTTCCTTGACGGCCGTGAGGATGGCCGACACGTGGTCGACACCATCGGCACTGAGCAGCCGGCCGGAGTAGTCCTCCAACACGTCGATCTTGTCGGCCACCGGGATGCTGAACGGGTCGGTCCGGTAATTCGAAATCCAGGTGGCGTCGGCGTACACCGGTTCAGGCGCCAGCTCGACGCGCTCACGGTTCAGCGTCGCCAGGGTGGTGGCCACCTGCACGGCGTGCCGCGCGGTCTCGGCCGCGACCGACGGCGCCAGCTCCGCGTGCGAGGCGAATCCCCACGTGCCGTCGACGATCACCCGCACGGCCAACCCGAGCTCGCGGTTGACGACCGCCGTCTCCAGCTCACCATCGCGCAGCTGGATGATCTCGGACACGATGCGGTGAACCCGCAGGTCGGCGCAGCTGGCACCGGCCGCGGTGGCCGATGACAGCGCGGCATCGGCCAGCTCATGGCGGGGCAGGTTGAGGAAGTCGGCATCGATCCCCCGGTTCGGTGTCACCGTTCCACCGTAACGGCCGTTCACCCCAAACCCGGGCGCCGCCCGCTTTAATTACCTCCATGGCCAGCGGCGTCCGGAGGACACAGCCTCGCTCCACCGCGCTGGGCTATGCCCTGCTGGCGCCCAGCCTGTTCGGTGTGCTCGCCTTCTTGCTGCTGCCCATCCTCGTGGTGATCTGGTTGAGCCTGTACCGATGGGACCTGCTCGGGCCGCTGCACTATGTAGGCCTGTCGAACTGGCGGTCGGTGCTGACCGATCGCACCTTCGCCAACTCGCTGATCGTCACCGCCCTCTTCGTGGCGATCGTGGTTCCGGCGCAGACGGTGCTGGGTCTGCTGGCCGCGTCGATGTTGGCCCGCCAGCTTCCCGGCACCGGCCTGTTCCGCACCCTCTACGTGTTGCCCTGGATCTGCGCCCCGCTGGCGATCGCGGTGCTGTGGCGCTGGATTCTTGCTCCCACCGACGGCGCCGTCAGCACCCTGCTGGGCCACAGCATCGAGTGGCTGTCGGACCCCAGCTTCGCGCTGCCGCTCGTCTCGGCCGTCGTCGTATGGACGAACGTCGGATACGTCTCGCTGTCGTTCCTGGCGGGCTTGCTGGCCATCCCCGACGACATCCACGCGGCCGCGCGCACCGACGGCGCGACCGCCTGGCAACGGTTCTGGCGCATCACCCTGCCCATGCTGCGGCCGACCACGTTCTTCGTCCTCGTAACGGGGATCGTCAGTACCGCACAGGTTTTCGACATGGTCTACGCGCTGACCGGCGGCGGACCCGGCGGCAGCACCGACCTGGTGGCCCACCGCATCTACGCCGAGGCGTTCGGCTCCGCGGCCATCGGGCGCGCGTCGGTGATGGCGGTGGTGTTGTTCGTCATCCTGATCGGCGTCACCATGGTGCAACACCTGTATTTCCGGCGGCGGATCAGCTATGACCTCACCTAGTCGGCTCGTCATCTACGCCGGGCTCATCCTCGGTGCGCTGATCACCTTGGCGCCGTTCGCTCTTGGCCTGCTCACCTCGTTCACCTCGGCGCACCAGTTCGCCACGGGCACGCCCCTGCAGCTGCCGCGGCCGTTCACGCTCGCCAACTACGCCGACCTGGGCGGAGCCGGATTCGGCCGGGCGGCCGCCGTGACCGCGTTGATGACCGCCGTGATCCTGCTGGGCCAGATGACCTTTTCGGTGCTGGCGGGATACGCGTTCGCGCGGTTGGACTTTCCCGGGCGCGACGCGCTGTTCTGGGTGTACATCGCGACGTTGATGGTGCCGGGGACGGTGACGGTGGTGCCGCTGTATCTGATGATGGCCCAGCTCGGCCTGCGGAACACGTTCTGGGCGTTGGTGCTGCCCTTCATGTTCGGCTCGCCGTACGCGATCTTCCTGCTACGCGAGCACTTTCGCATCATCCCGAACGACTTGGTCAACGCCGCCCACCTGGACGGCGCCAACACGTTGGACGTCATCGTGCACGTGGTCATCCCGTCCAGCCGGCCGGTCCTGGCGGCTCTGACGTTGATCACCGTGGTTTCGCAGTGGAATAACTTCATGTGGCCGCTGGTGATCACCAGCGGCCACAAGTGGCGGGTGCTCACGGTGGCGACGGCCGACTTGCAGTCGCGGTTCAACGCCCAGTGGACGTTGGTGATGGCGGCGACGACGGTCGCCATCGTCCCGTTGATCGCGCTGTTCGTGGTCTTCCAGCGTCACATCGTCACTTCGATCGTCGTCTCGGGCCTCAAATGACCAGGCCGCGCATCGAGATTGCGGTCAGGGCTGTGATTTTCGGCGCCTTACGACCACCACGGCAATCTGGGCGCACATCATGAGCCGGCCTCGCGTGTCGACGCTGATGGCCGGGGCGCTCGCCCTGGTGGCTGGTCTGTTGGGCGCGACCGCGGTGTTGCTCGACTACTCCGGTCAGCCCCCGGGCGGCAAGGTCGTCGTGACGGTGCGGGTCTGGGCCGACCAGATCGCCGCGGCCTACCGGCAGTCCTTCGCGGCGTTCAACCGCGCGCATCCCGACATCGTGGTGCACACCAGCGTGGTGTCGTATTCGACGTACTTCGACACGCTGCGCACCGATGTCGCCGGCGGTAGCGCCGACGACATCTTCTGGCTCTCCAACGCTTACCTGGCCGCCTACGCCGACAGCGGCCGGCTGATGAACATCGGCGCCGCCCTCAAGCCAGGGTCCGCCTCGGCGTGGGATTCGGCGGTCGTCGACCAATTCACCCGCGGCGGCGTGCTGTGGGGTGTGCCGCAGCTGACCGATGCGGGGATCGCGCTGTACTACAACGCGGACCTGCTCGCCGCGGCCGGTGTCGAACCGGCCCAGCTGAGCGGTTTGCGGTGGAGCGCTGACGGCGGTGACACGTTGCGGCCCATGCTGGCCCGGCTCACGGTGGACGCGGACGGACACGCCGGAAACACAGCCGGTTTCGACGCCCGACGGGTTCGGCAGTGGGGCTACAACGCCGCCAACGACCCGCAGGGCATCTACCTCAACTACATCGGTTCGGCCGGCGGGATTTTCCAGCGCGGCGACCAGTTCGCGTTCGACAATCCGGGTGCGGTGCGGGCCTTCCGTTACCTGGTTGGCCTGATCAACGACGACCACGTCGCGCCGCCCGCCTCGGACACCAACGACAACGGGGACTTCTCCCGCAACCAGTTCCTGGCCGGCAGGATGGCGCTTTTCCAATCCGGCACCTACAACCTGGCGCCGGTGGCCCGCGATGCCCGCTTCCGCTGGGGCGTGACGATGATGCCGGCCGGCCCGGTGGGCCGGGTGAGCGTCACCAATGGCATTGCGGCGGCGGGCAATGCCGCGACGAAACATCCCGAAGCGGTGCGTCAGGTCCTGACCTGGATGGGCAGCAAGGAGGGCAACGAGTTCCTCGGGCGCGAGGGCGCGGCCATCCCGGCGGTCCTGTCGGCCCAACCGGTTTACTTCGACTACTGGGCCGCCCGGGGCGTCGACGTCACGCCCTTCTTCGCCGTGCTCAACGGGCCGCGCATCCCGGCACCCGGCGGTGCGGGCTTCGCGGCTGGCAACGACGCCCTGCGGCCGTACTTCGATGAAATGTTCCTGGGCCGGGGCGATGTCGCGGCAACTCTGAAACGAGCGCAAGCGGCCGCCAACGCCGCGGCGCAACGTTAGCCGGGCAGCACCAGCACAGGCACCGGGCTCTCCCGGATGATCTTGGCGCTGCGCGAACCGAGGAAGACCCGCCGGATGTCACCGCGGGGCCGGGTGCCCAGCGCGAGTATCTCGCCCTCCTGCCAATCCGCCTTCGCCAGCGCCTCTTTCCAGCTGCGTCCGGTAACCACCTGCAGCGCAACGTCTTCGCTCACGATCTGGTCGGTCTTGAGTTCCTCGAGGATGTCGCGCACCTGGGCGGCCCAGGCCGCCAGCACCTGATCCTCGACCTCGAGCCCGACCTCCGGGGGATACATCGTCTTGCCGCGAACGGCGAAGGTGATCACTCGCACCGGCACGCCGAATCGCTGTCCGAAGTCATAGCAGCGCTTCACCACGTCGACCGAGTCGGGGGTGGCCGAATAGGCACAGCTGAGCCGGGTCAACTTGCCTTGGTGCGAGCGGTAATTGCGCGGGCTGATCGCCACCGGCACGGGCGAGGCGTGCAGTAGCCAGTCGGCGGTCGAGCCGATCAGCACTTGCCCGCGCCCACCGCTGGGCAAGGAGCCCAGCACGAGCACGTCGGCGTCGACCTCGTGGACTATTTCGAGGAGTCCCCCGGATACCGATCCGTGCGCGCGGTGCAGGTACGTGACGTCTATCCCGTCACCCACCGTTTCCATTAACCGGGCGGCCTCCTTCGCCGACTCCGCGGCCATGGTGTCGGCCCATAGTTCGTACTCGGCGTCGACGCGGGCGCGCGAGGGTGTCAGCCACGGCTTGGGCACGATGGTCGCCACGGTGATCGAGGTGCCGCGGGTCCGCGCGATGCGCACGCCCAGATGCAGCCCGGAGAGCCCGACCTTGCCGGCCCGGTAGCCCACGACGACGGTCACAGCGCGTCCCGCTCGAGCGTTTCGGCGTTGAGCGCGCTGTGATGGCGGCCCCACACGAAGTAGAAGACTAACGCGAGCGCGATCCAGCCACCGAAGGCAATCCAGGTGTACCAATGCAGGCTCGCGAGGATGTATCCGCACGCCAACACCGAAAGGACGGGCGTGACAGGATAACCGGGCACCTTGAAGCCGCGCGGCAGGTCGGGCTCGCGCACGCGCAAGATGATCACTCCGGCGGAGACGACGACGAACGCGGTGAGCGTCCCGATGGACACCATGTCCGCGAGCTTGTCCAGCGGTATGAAGGCGGCCAGGGCGGAGGCCGCGACGCCGACGATCACCGTGTTGCCCACCGGCGTCATCGTGCGCGTGTTCACCCGCGCGAATCGGGTGGGCAGCAGGCCGTCGCGGCCCATCGCGAACAGGATCCGCGTCTGCCCGTACATGGTGACCAGGGTGACGGAGAAGATCGAAATCACCGCGCCCGCAGCCAGGATGGTGCCGGCCCAGCTGCCGCCCGTGACGTTGTCGAGGATGGTGGCCAGCCCGGCCTCCTGCTGCCCGGCGAAGTCCTGCCAGCGCTGGGTCCCCAGCGCGGCCACCGCGACCAACACGTACACGCTCGTCACGGTCACCAGAGCCGCAATCAGCGCGCGCGGCATGGTCTTTTGCGGGTCCTTCACCTCGTCACCCGCGGTGGACACGGCGTCAAGCCCGATATAGGAGAAAAAGATGGTGCCGGCGGCCGAGCCGATTCCCGCAACGCCGAAGGGCGCGAAGTCGTGGAAATGGTGCGCGTCGAACGCCGTGAACGCCACGATCACGAAGATGATCAGCACGCCCAGCTTGACGAGCACCATGATCGTGTTGACCCTGGCCGATTCGCTGGCGCCTCGGATGAGCAGCAACGCGCACATCGCGATCAAGATGATCGCGGGCACGTTCACGTAGCCCGGCCTGGCATCCCACGGCGCGGCCGACAGCGCGTGCGGCAACTGGAAGCCGAAGACGTTGCCGAGCAGCTTGTTGAGGTAGCCGCTCCAGTTGACCGCGACGGCGGCGGTCGAGACTCCGTATTCGAGCAGCAGACAGGCCGCCACCCCCATCGCCACCACCTCGCCCAGGGTGGTGTACGCGTACGAGTACGACGACCCGGAAACCGGCACGGCCGAAGCCAATTCGGCGTAGCAGATCGCCGCGAGTCCGGCCGCGACCCCGGCGATGAGGAAGGAGAGGATCACTGCGGGGCCGGCTTCGGGCACGGCCTGGGACATGACGAAGAAGATGCCCGTCCCGACCGTCGAGCCGACCCCGAACATGGTCAGCTGGAAAGTGCCGATGCTCCGCTTGAGGTGGTCCGCGGCCCCGTACGCGACGGGCGTGCCGACAACCGGTCGGCGCCGCAGCATCTGCTCCTTCAGGCTGATCGACGTGGGTTGCAATTACCCCTCCTTGCTCGATCAGCTGATTATGGGCCAGCCTCCCGCAGCACAGAAGCGAACTGCTCGATCGCCCAGTCGATCTCCTGCTCGCCGATCACCAAAGGTGGCGCGAACCGCAACGTCGAGCCGTGCGTGTCCTTCACCAACACGCCCCGGTCGGCCAGTCGAAGGCTGATCTGCTTGCCCGTCCCGAGCCGCGGGTCGACGTCGACCCCGGCCCACAACCCCAGCCCGCGCACCTCCAGCACGCCGTGACCCAGCAGTGCGCGCAGACGCGCGTGCAGGTGTGCCCCCAAAACCGCCGAACGGGCCTGGAATTCTCCGCGCCGCAGGATGGACACCACGGTGGTGCCGATGGCGGCGGCCAACGGGTTACCGCCGAAGGTGGAGCCGTGTTCACCGGGATGCAGCACGCCCAGGATCTCGCGGTCGGCGACCACCGCCGACAGGGGGACCACGCCGCCGCCCAGCGCCTTACCGAGCAGGTAGACGTCTGGCACCACGCCCCAGTGGTCGCAGGCGAATGTGTGGCCTGTACGCGCCAGGCCGGACTGGATCTCGTCGGCGATCATCAACACGTTGCGCTCGCTGCACACGGCGCGAACGGCGGGCAGGTAGTCGTCGGGCGGAACGACGATGCCCGCCTCGCCCTGAATCGGTTCCAGCAGCACAGCGACCGTGTCGTCGTCGATCGCACACGCCAGCGCGTCGGCGTCGCCGAAGGGCACCGAGCGGAACCCCGGCGTGAACGGCCCGAAACCGTCCCGCGCCGTGGGATCCGAGGAGAAGCTGACGATGCTGATCGTGCGACCGTGAAAGTTGTTGTCGGCCACGATGATGTTTGCGCGACCGTCGGGGACGCCCTTGACGTCGGCGCCCCACTTGCGGGCGATCTTGAGACCGCTCTCCACGGCTTCGGCGCCCGAGTTCATCGGCAGCACCAAGTCCTTGCCGCACAGCCGGGCCAAAGCGGCGCAGAACGGGCCAAGGGTGTCGGAATGGAAAGCGCGGCTCACCAGCGTGACGGTGTCGAGCTGGGCGTGGGCCGCTGCCGTGATCTCCGGGTTGCGATGGCCGAAGTTCACCGCCGAGTAGGCGGCCAGACAGTCCAGGTAACGCCGACCCTCCACGTCGGTGATCCATGCGCCCTCCGCGCTGGCGGCCACCACCGGCAGCGGCGAATAGTTGTGCGCCGCATGGCGTTCGACCAGCTCGATGGCGGCATCGGTTTCGGTCGGAGTCGGGGCGAGGATCGTCATGGAAAGACCTCCAATGTGCAGCACTTGACCGAACCGCCTCCCTTGAGGAGCTCAGAGAGGTCGACGCCGACGGGCTCGAAGCCCGCGGCACGTAGTTGCGCGGCGAATCCGGTTGCCGCCGCGGGCAAGACGACGCGCCGTCCGTCAGACACGACGTTGAGGCCGAGGACGAACGCGTCGGCGCTTCCCACCACGATCGCGTCGGGGAACAACGCCTGCAGTTGATCCTGGGCGGCGGCGCTGAACGCCGGCGGGTAGAACGCGATCGTGTGGTCGTCGAGCACGGCCAGCGCGGTGTCGAGATGGTAGAAACGCGGATCCACCAATTCGAGTGAGACGACGGGCAGGCGAAGCGCCGCGGAGATTTCCGGGTGTGCGCGCCGGTCGGTGCGAAATCCGTAGCCCGCCAACACCGTTTGCCCGACCATCAGCAGGTCGCCCTGCCCCTCGTTGACATGACGGGTGCACACCGGCCGGTACCCGATGGATGACATCCAGGCGGCATAGGCGCGCGATTCACCGGCGCGCTGCGCGAATCGAAACTTCGCGACGATCGCGACGTCGCCGGCGATGAATCCGCCGTTGGCGGCGTACACCATGTCCGGCAGTCCGGCCGCGGGCTCGATCACGTCCACCCGGTGGCCCAGCCGGCGGTAGGTCGCGCGCAACGCCTCCCATTGCGCGTGCGCGAGCCCGACGTCGACCGGCGTCGAGGTGTCCATCCACGGGTTGATCGCGTACTCGACCGCGAAGAACGTCGGCGGCGTCATCGCGTAGCGGCGGGCGGTTGGCGTTCGAATGTGCCCCGGTCGCGCCGGGGAGGGCGCAGGCGCCGCGACGTACTGTTCCGTCATAAATCAACGGTATTGGCGCCTCGGTACACAATCAAACGCTAGCTGTTGCGTGTCTATGCGCGGTTTATTGCGTTAGACTGCTGCTGGCATCGATTTGTTGCGCACGACCGAAACGGAGGGCGATGGAGCGCCTCGACGAGACCGACTCCCGCATCCTGACCGAACTGACCGAGCATGCGCGGGCCACGTTCGCCGAAATCGGCGAGAAGGTGAATCTGTCTGCGCCCGCGGTCAAGCGCCGGGTCGACCGGATGCTGGACACCGGCGTCATCAAGGGCTTCACCACGGTCGTCGACCGCAACGCACTCGGCTGGAACACCGAGGCCTACGTGCAGGTCTTCTGCCACGGCACGATCGCGCCCGACCGGCTGCGCGCCGCCTGGGTCGACATCCCCGAGGTGGCCAGCGCGGCGACGGTGACCGGCACGTCGGATGCGATCCTGCACGTGCTGGCGCGCGACATGCGGCACCTGGAAGCCGCCCTCGAGCGCATCCGGTCGAGCGCGGACATCGAGAGAAGCGAGAGCATCGTGGTGTTGTCGAATCTCATCGACAGGATGCGCACCTAGCGGCGCGGCGCGCGTAACGCCATGGCGCAATTCGGGCCGAGTTTCCGCCCTGGCGTTACGTCCGCCGGCGGAAGAGGCGCTTGAGCCGTGACGGACGTGATCTAGGCGGCCGGCGAGACGCATACGGCCACGGCCGGTTTCGCTCGGGTACCGATTCGGCCCGCGCGTGTTTGAGCTGCGTCCGCAGGTGCTGACGCAGGCTGTGCAGGTCAGGGTCGGCCCAGCGGTTGACCGCCTCGACCGGGTCCGAGGTCAGGTCGTACAACTCCCACTGATCGTCGAGGGGAGACGTCCGGTACGCCTCTCCCCCAAGCCCATTGGCCGCCAGGTGCCGCACCCCCGGTTCGGTCCAGGTGCTCGGATCGTCGAAGGTGCGCACCAGCTTCCACAGGTGGCCTGCGGCACCGGCGGCGGTCGCCTCGTCGACGCGGACAACCAACCCCTCGAAGTTGGAGGCGGTGTGTGCAGGGATCCGGATGCGCAGCGGCGCAGGCGGATTGACCGTCTGCTGCAAGCGGCGCGCCAATCCCGAAGCACCGCTGTCCCCTTCGAGCATGTTGTCGCGGGTCATCAGGTAGACGGCGCGGGTCTCGTCGGCAGGCGCACCGTCCACGACGGGCATCAGGTTCCGTCCGGGTAGCGGGTGCACTTCGGAGAACGACTCGGCCAGCGTTGCCGAGACCGCCGCGACATCGACGCCCGCGGCCGCCAGCAGCGTGGGAACCAGGTCGACGTGCGAGGTCGGCGCCGTGACGCGCCGTGGTCGCGTGCGGCGCTCGCCGACCCGCGCGATGACGAAGGGGACGCGGGTGGCCTCGTCGTACAGGTTGAACCACTTCTGGTGCAGACCGCCGTGGGCCCCCAGCAGGTCGCCGTGATCGGCGGTGCGCACCAATATGGCCTCGCCCCAACCGCTTTCGGTGACGGCCCGCCGGACGCGATCGATCGGTCCGTCCACCTCGGCGTGCAGCCGGTAGTACAGGTCGCGGTAGCGCTGCGCGTTGCGCGTGTAGGTTCGGTCAATCGCGGCCGCGGGGCCGTAGCCGGAGTAGTACGCCTCGCGAAAGGCGATCTGCGCGGCGGGCTTCGTGGACAGGTCTTCGTCCGCGGTCGGTGCGGCGGGCACCGCGGGAGGGTCGAGCGGCGACGGCTTGACCGGGCTCCGCCGCGACCACGTCGGGAAGAGCACGATGTCGTGGGGATTGACGAAGCTCGCCACCAGGAGGAACGGCCGCAAGGCGGCGGGGTCGCCGGCGCGGCGGCGGGCGTAGCGGTCGGCCAGCCAGGCGACCACCCGGCCCGCGATCAGCGGGTCACGCCGCACACCGGCGTTGGCCAGTGCCGCCCCGTGCGGCTCGGGCCCGACCCAGCCGGAGAAACCATAGGGGCCCAACGGGTCTGCCTCCAGATAGCGCCGCACGGAGGCGGCGTCGCCGACCCCGTTGTCGTCATTGGTCGCCAACGGCCGACCGGTCCGGGGCTCGAGGAGATCGGCGTGCGAAATGTGCCACTTGCCGTCGTAGTGGGTGTCGTAACCGGCCGCCCGGAACCAATTTCCGAGCGTGGGAACCTCGCCCGCACGCAGCCAGCGCATCCGTGAGTCGTCGGCGGTCTTTCCGATGCCGTCGGTCTGGGTCACGCCGTGCAGGTCGGGGTACTGCCCGGTGAAGATGGTCGGTCGGCTCGGCACGCAGGCCAGTGAGCCGGTGTAGTGCCGCGTGAAACTGACACCGTGATCGTCAAACCACTTGCGGCCGGTCAGCGTTCGATCGCGCCACGCGAGCACGTCGGGGGCCTCGTAGGGCGGTACCGCGCGTTCCTCGTCGGTCATGATGACGATGACATCGGGGCGGTCAGACACGGGCATGCTCCAATCGGTCGGCGAGGCCGGCGAGCATCAGTTCGGACTGGCGCGCCAGAAAGCGGCACAGGGCGCGCTCGGCGAGCTTTTGCATTGCGTGCGGCCCGATTTCGACCGTGCTGGTGAGGGTGACCAGGGTGGTGGCCGAGTCGCCGGCGGTCGATTCGAGCGTCCAGCTGTTGGACACCCTGCGGAGTCGGGCGGGCAGGCCTTCGATGTCGTAGCCGAGGGCGCGGGGCGGGTCGAACTCGGTGATGCGCTCGACGAGCGCGTCGCGCTTGACCTGGACGCGCCGGGCGGTGCCGACGGCGGATCCGTTGGGTCCGGAGAACAGGATGCACGAGTGGTCGACGTTGCCGGCCCACGAACTGATCGACCCGAAGTCCGCAAGGGTTTCCCAGATGTCGCCGATGCGGGCCGCGATCGAGCGAGTCCGGCGTATGTCGGCCACGCGCTCACGCTACGCGAACGATCAGCGAGTCAGGTGGAATATCGTCTCGATCGCCACCGCGGCACCGCCCACCGCGATAGTCACCGCGAGCGTCAACCAGTCGGCCATTTTCGGCCGGGCCGGAGCGGCTGAGAGTTGGCCGATGCCGCCCCGGGCGGTGATCGCATCACCCATCTCGTCGGCGCGGCGCAACGTCACCACGATGGCGGCGGCCACCAGGTCGATCGAGTTGCCGGCCGTCTGCTTGACCCGGGCCTTACGCGTCGGTGCCATGTGGTTGGGCCGCAATCGACGAGCGGCGTAGAGCACCTGAAATTCCTCGATCAGCAACGGGAAGGCGCGCAGCGCCAGGGCCAGGGCCACCGCCCACTCGTCCACCGGGATCCGCACCAGCTTGAGCGGGCGGCCCAAAACCGCGAGCGCCGGGGCGATTTCGGCGACATTGGTCGTCCAGGACACCATCGCCCCCAGACCGAGCAGGACGAGGGACAACGCGGTGATCCGCAGGAAGTTCAACGCCCCGCCGAGCCCCAGGTGAACCCCCGCGATCGACACCACCGGACTACCACCGGCCAGCGCGGCCGTCACGAAGCCCAACGCGATGAGGACCCACAGCCAGCGCGGCACCGACGGGAGCGCACCGCGGGGAATGTGGGCGATCCAGATCGCCGTCATCACCAACGCGGCCACCGACCCGATCGTCACCCAGCCCGGGTAGAAGGTCAGCAACAACGCAACACCGAACACCACGAGAAGTTTGGTGCCGGCCCACAGGCTGTGGATCGCGGACCCGCCGGGCACCGGAACCAACAGCACCACCGGGCGCGCGGTGCGCCGCTCCTTGCCGCGCGTCGGGGACGAAGGTGCGGTCACGACACACCCCCGGCCGTCGCGCTGGCCGACACCGTTTGCAGGGCGCCGTTCTGCACGTGCAGGGTTCGCGGGCAGACGGCTTCCAAGCCCACGAAGTCGTGCGAGATGACGACGACGGTCAGCCCGCGGTGACGGCGAAGATCCGCCAGCAGCCGCAGCAGGCCGCGCTGGCTCCCGACGTCCAGCCCGGCCAGCGGCTCGTCGAGGATCAGCACGCGCGGCGAGCACGCCAGGAGTCCGGCCAGCACCACCCGTCTCATCTGGCCGCCGCTGAGCTGATCGATGCGCCGCCTGGCCATCGCGGGTTCCAGCCCGACCGCCGCCAGGGCGGCGATCACCCGGCCTTCGTCGTGGGGCGAAAAGCCCGCCACCGAAGCAACTTCCAGGCCGACGTGGCTGCGCATCAATTGCAGCCTCGACGTCTGAAACGACAACGCCACCGCGCCGACGTGATCCCGGATCGGCTCACCGTCGAGCAGGCAGGCGCCGACCGTGGGAACGGTCAGTCCGGCCATGATCCACGCCAGCGTCGACTTGCCCGAGCCGTTGCCACCGTGAATCAAAATCCCGTCGCCTTGTTCCACGACGAAATTGATGTCGCGCAGGGCGGTCTTCGCCCACGGTGTCCCGCTGTTGTATTCGTGGCTGACGCCAACGATTTCCAGCACCGGCTTGCTTGGGCCGCGCCGGAACGCGGTGGCAGGCAGCGGGGCCGGAACCGTCTCGACCATGCCGGTGTTATCCGGGGAGTCACTCAGGTTGATGGTCCGGTCCGCCGACGCGGCCTCGTTGTCGAAATGCGTGATGTGCACCAGGGCGGTCCGATGCCGCTTGGGAAGGCCGGCCAGCACGTTCAACAGGACCTCTCGGCCCCTCTGGTCGACCATGCTGGTGAACTCGTCAGCGATCAGTAGCGCCGGTTCCCGCGCCAGCGCCGCGGCCAGGGCGAGGCGTTGCAGTTCGCCGCCGGACAGGCCGCCGGTATCGCGCTCGGCGAAACCCCCGAGACCGACTTCCTGCAGCAGATGGTCGACGTCGACCTCGGTTCCCGGGGGCAGCCCCCACACCACATCATCGGCCACGCGGGTTCCCAAGACCTGGCTCTTCGGGTGCTGCAGAACCAGCGCCGTACCGCCCAACATGCCGAGCCCCACCGCGCCCGGGCGGTGCACCGTGCCCGACGTCGGTTGCCGGCCCGCCAAGATGAGCGTCAACGTGGTCTTGCCCGACCCATTGGCGCCGACGACGGCGACATGTTCTCCGACCTGAAGGTCGAGGCTGAGCTCCCGCAAGGCATCTTGCCTGGCATTGGGGTAGCGGAACCGCACCCTATCCAGCCGCACCGGAACGGGCCCGATCGCTGCGCCGGGCGGCTCGTCCGGCGCGTCGAGCTTGTGCACGTCCGGCACGTTGCCCATCCGGTCCAGCAGGCGGGAAAGCGCCCACCAACCGATCCACGACGACACCATGACCCCATAGGTGACGTAGCCGAGCATCAGCCACGGCCAGTAATGCAGCCCGAAGTCGAAGCACCGCTTGACGTCGGCGCCGAGCCATCGCAGATTCACCCGGTCCAGGAACGCGACCATTCCGTCCACGTTCGCCGACATCACCTCAAAGATCAGATGCCGCAACCGGTTCAGCACGGCCAACGCACCGACAGTCGCCCCGGCGACGGCGACCCCGACGATCAGGGAGGAGACGAGCACCGTGGGTGTGCCCCTGCCCCTGCGCTTGACGAATCCGGTCAGGCCGCCGATGTAGGCGCAGTTGACGACCGTCACGGCGCCGCCCACTCCGGAGATGAGGAAGGCGATCATTCCGGCAGCAAACGTCGCGGCCACCAGCACACGGAACCGGTAACGGTAGGACAGCAGCCCCATCGGCACCGTGCCCAGCAGCGCCAATCCTTGGGCGAACGGGATGACACCGGCGATGATCGCGATCACCGCGCAAAGCGCCCCCATGACCGAGGCCTGGGCCAATTCCGCCGGATGTAAAGGTCCGCCCCGACGGCGCGCACGGACGGGGTGGCGGACTTTCACTTCACCGATTCTGCCAGGCCGTGGTCCCAACTCGGTTCGTCACACTCGACACTCCCGACACCATTCGGACCGCGCGTCTTCGCCTCGCTTAGCAAAGCTATGGAACTATGGACACATGGACAGAGTTGTCGAGACCGCAAACATCGAGGCCCAGCAGCTGGGAGCGGATCTGCTCGCCGTGGTGGCGCGGCTCAACAGGCTGGCCACCCAGCGCATCCAAATGCCGCTGCCGGCGGCGCAGGCCAGACTGCTCGCCTCCATCGAAGCCCACGGCGAAGCCCGGATCGGCGACCTCGCGGCGGTCGATCACTGCTCACAACCGACCATGACGACCCAGGTGCGCCGGCTCGAGGACGCCGGCCTGGTCACCCGAACCGTCGACCCGGGGGATGCCCGCGCCGTCCGCATCCGCATCACCCCCCAGGGCAAGCGCACGCTCAACGCGGTTCGCGCCGACCGTGCCGCCGCGATCGAACCGCAACTGGCGTTGCTCGAGCCGGGCGACCGCCAGGTGCTGACCGACGCGGTCGAGGTCTTGCGCCGGCTTCTCGACAACGCGTCGCTGGCGGGGCGCCGCAACGCGCTGTGACGGGCGGACCCACGTGGATGGACGACGGCCGGCGGGTAGACACTAGGTCGATCTGACCGGTGCGACGAAAGGTGGCGGCCATGCGGCCCGAGGCTTCCGGTTTCAGAGCCTCCCCGTTGACCGTGTGGGTCGGGTCGGCGCGATTCGACTTCTCCCCCGGCCGCGACGTGATCGTCGGCTACGGCCCGGGCAGCGACATCGCCCTCGAGCGCCTCGGAACTCCGACCTCGCCGCCCCCGGCGCCCCGCCCCGAGGTGGTGCTGCGGTTCGCGGGCACTCACTGGGTGGCGATCGACCTGAGCCACAACGGCATCTTCGTCGACGGCGCACGGGCCTCGACCGTCGCGATTCGCAACGGCCAGGCGATCAGCGTCGGTGATCCGCAGCGCGGTCCGCGGCTGGTTTTCGAGATCGCTCACCCGGCCGGCCCGCCTCGTCAAACCCCGCCTCGACCGCCCGCTTACCCGCCGCGGCAGGCCCCGGCGCCTCCTCCCTTCCCCCCGCCCCCCGCTCATCCGGGCGAGCCGAGCCCGCTGGCCCCGACCGAGCGCGAGACCCAGCGCATGCGCGTGGTGCCCCCGCAACCGCCGGCGGCCGAACGTCCCGCCCACCCGCAGCCGACACCGCCCGTTCCACCGCCAGTCGAGCCGATCCTGGCGGCGGATGCGCAGGCGAAGGCACCGGGCCTGATCGAGCGGATGATCACCTCGAAACTCCGCGTTCCGCGTGCGGCCGTCGGCGCCGCGGAATCTGGAAATGCCACTTATCGATTGCCGCTCAAAGCCGAGGCCCGCACCCTCGGGGTGACCGCGTACCAGCTCGGGCTGACGGTAGACGGGCGCGACATGTTGTCGGGCATCTCGTTCTCGGCGCGTCCGGGCATGTTCACAGTCGTCGTCGGGCCGTCGGCCAACCGCAACTCCGCCCTGCTCGGGCTGCTCGCCGGCACCCGGCAACCCAGCTCCGGGCGCGTCACGGTCGACGGCCACGACGTGCATGCGGAGCCGGCGTCGATGCGCACCCGCATCGGCATCGTCTCGCCCGAGGACCGCTTGCACCGCCAGCTCACCGTCGAAAAGGCGTTGGCGTACGCCGCCGAACTGCGCCTGCCGCAGGACGTTTCACCGGAGCAACGCGACCGCGTGATCGGCCAAGTCCTCGAGGAACTGGATCTCTCGGAGCACCGGTCCACCCGGATCGGCAAGCTTTCGCCCGAGGTGCGCCGGTGTGCCGCGCTGGCGGTCGAGCTGCTCACCCGGCCGACGCTGCTCGTCGTCGACGAGCCGACCGCCGGCCTGGATGCGGAGCAACAACGTCACGTCATGGCGATGCTGCGGCGCCAGGCCGACATTGGCTGCGTGGTGGTGGCGGCCGTGTCGTCGCCGACGTCGTTGGCGAACCTCGACCTGTGCGACGAGGTGCTGACGCTGAGCTCGGCCGGTACGACGGCGTTCCTGGGGCCGCCCGCACACGTCGAATCCGCGCTGGGCACCGCCGACTGGCCGCAAGTGCTGGCCCGCGTCAGCGCCGACCCCGACGGCGTCCACCGCGCATTTCGCGCCCGTCCCCCGGCGGCTCCCCCGCCGCCCGAGATCGCGCCACCGGCGCCGCCGCCCGCCGAAGCCCCCTTGGGTCGTCAGATCCGGCTGCTGGCCCGTCGTGACGTCCGGCTGCTCTTCGCCGACCGCCTCTACGTCGGGTTCCTGGTGCTCCTGCCGTTCGCACTGGCGGGTCTGACGCTGCTGATCCCGGGCGATTCGGGCCTGACCCGGCCCCATGCCGGCGACGCCCACCCGCACGAAGCGATCGAGATCCTGGCCGCGCTCAACCTCGCCGCGGTGATCATCGGCACCGCGCTGACGATCCGCACTGTGGTGCGCGAGCATCGCATCTTCCGCCGCGAGCAGGCGCTCGGGCTGTCGACCGTGGCCTATTTGGCCGCCAAGATCCTGGTGTTCAGCCTCGCCGCGGCGATCCTGACGGCCATCGTGTTCGCCATTGTCATCGCCGACAAGGGCGGACCGGCGGGTGGCGCGGCCCTGCTGCACAACGCCACCCTCGAGCTGTACGTGAGCGTGGCGGTGACGGCCATCGTGTCCGCGGCGGTCGGGCTGGCGTTGTCGACCATGGGCAAGTCGTTGCGCGAAGTCCTGCCGCTGCTGCTTCCGGTGATCCTGGCCTCCGCGCTCTTCAACGGGAGCCTCGTTCAGCTGGTGAGCAAGTGGGGCCTGCAACAGATCTCCTGGTTCGTCCCCGCCCGCTGGGGCTTCGCCGCATCGGCGTCCACCGCCAACCTGCGCCGCGTCGACCCCCTGGCCGCCGACTGCCAGACGTGGACCCACTACAGCGGCTGGTGGCTGTTCGACATGACGATGCTTGTCCTGCTCGGCGTCGCGGCGGCCGGCTTCACCCTCTACCGGCTGCGGCCGCGGGACCCTCACATCGCGAACAACAGAAACTGAGTGACCTGACTCGGGGAGAAGTTGTTATCGCTGACCAGCACCACCGACTGGCGACCGTCGGGCAGCTTCGGTCCCAGCGTGATGCCCTCGACATTGTCCAGCGGCGACAGTCCCGGCGTGGCGGACAAGTCGACCGCCAGCGTCTTGCTCATCGGGGTCACGTCCGCGCCCAGTGACGGGAGCGCCAAAACGTCGGTGGCGGAGCCGATCTCGGCCCGGTAGATCCGCACGGTCGGCGGGGTGGCGGCGGCCCGTTCGATCACCAGAAACGTCGTGTCCGACAGCGCGACCAGGTCGGAGACGCCGTTGAGTTCGGCGGGCGGGACGGGCGGCTCCATCGGGTAGGCGTACTGGGCGGTCGGTACCCCGGTGGCGACGTCGAATTTGGTGATCCGGGTGAGCACACGGTGACCGTCGCCGCCGGTCGGGCCGTCGTTGTAACCGGGGTCCTCCATCGCGGCGTACAGCGTCCGGCCGTCGGGTGTCAGCGCCAGACCCTCCAAAGCCTTATCCCGGCGAGGGCCCACGTTCTGCGTGGACATCGCCAGATTGGCCGGCAGGGTGAACTCGCCGAGGTAGGCGCCGTCGAGCGCGGCGGTCCGGATCCAGGGGTCGAGCAACACCGGCCCGGAGGTGATCCGTTCGCCCTCGGAGGACCAGTACAGCCGCTGCCGGGCGGGGTCGAACGCGATGCCCTCGGGGTCCGGCGGGACGACCGGTGGCGTGACATCCAGGGTGAGCGGCCGGAAGGGCTGACCGGTACGGTCCAGCAGCGGACGGGTGCCGGTGAAGGTGACCCTGTCAATTCCCCTGTCCGACAGGGACAACTGCACGGTGTAGAACCGGGCCGGGTTCTTCTTCGAGCGGTCGTCGCTGATGACGTAATAGAGCTGACGGCCCGCGTCATAGCTCAGCGCCGACAAACCGCCGATGACCGTCCCGTCGAAGCTCGCATTGAACGGAACCTGCGCCTGACCGAGATAGGCCAACATCGGCCGCGGCGGGGCCGCCGGGGCGTGCGGGTGCGCCGGCGCGCAGCCGGCGAGCGCCAGGGCGAGCAACGCGCACGCCGCGCGGACCCGATGTGCCATACCGGAGAAGGTATCGCCGATCCGGTCGGCTGGGTGAAAACGGGGCACGGCCCGGCCCCGGATGTGTCGTCGGCGAAAACGGGTCGGGTTGTTATTCCCGCAGCGCGAGCCGCAGGATACGGTCGGGTTATGGCGCCAAAGACCACCACCATTGCCGACCAGCTGCGCAACGCCCTCGACGGGCGTTGGCGCGACACGAAAAACCAGCTGCGGTCCACCATGAGCGAGGACCTCTTCCGGCCGCACTACACCCCGAACACCGTGATTGCGCGCACCAAGGTGGCCGAGCAGATGAGGATCATGGCCGCCTTCGGTGCCGCCGCCGACAACTTCCGCAAGGAGCACGGCGGCACCGGCGACATCGGTGCGGCGATCACAATGATCGAGATGCTCGCCATGTCGGATCTGTCGCTGATGGTGAAGGCCGGCGTCCAGTGGGGGTTGTTCGGCGGTGCCGTCGAAAATCTGGGCACCGAGCGCCACCACGAGGCGTACGTGAAGAAGATCATCAGCCTCGAATTGCGGGGCTGCTTTGCGATGACCGAGACCGGACACGGCAGCGACGTTCAGTCGTTGGAGACCACCGCGACCTACGACCCGGCCACGGAGGAATTCATCATCGACTCTCCGACGCCCACCGCCCGTAAGGACTACATCGGCGGGGCGGCCGAAACGGCCACCATGGCAGCGGTATTCGCCCAGCTGATCACGACGGAGGACGGCGAACCGGTCAACCACGGCGTGCACTGCGTGCTGGTGCCGATTCGCGACGCGGAGGGCAATGACCTGCCCGGCGTGACGACGTCGGACTGCGAGTACAAGGGCGGCCTCCCCGGCGTGGACAACGGTCGCATCGTGTTCGACCACGTCCGGGTCCCGCGGGTGAACCTGCTCAACAAATACGGCGACGTGGCGCCGGACGGCACCTACACCTCGCCGATCGAGAACACCAACCGCCGGTTCTTCACCATGCTGGGCACATTGGTGCGCGGACGGATCACGGTGGGCGGCAGCGCCGGCGCCGCCGCCCGCGTCGCGCTGGACATTGCCACGCGATATGCGTTGCAGCGCAAGCAGTTCAGCGCGCCCGATGACGAGTCCGAAGTGCTCATCATGGACTACCTGGTGCACCAGCGCCGGCTGTTCCCCTTGATTGCGAAGTCGTACGCGTTGCAGTTCGCCCAGAACGAGCTGGTCAGCAAGTGTCACGACATCCAGACCGCGGACGCGGTGGACGCCGACGAGCAGCGCGA
>NZ_LZIX01000074.1:0-882 GCF_001666955.1 Mycobacterium sp. E735
CGGGCGCCGATGTGGCCGCCGTGCGCGCCGCGGTCACCGCGGCGGTGAACGGTCGCGCCCTGGTCGCCGCCCCGAGCGTTCGGGCCGCCCGCGCCGGCGACGGCGTCAAGCTGATGAACTACATGGCCCTGCTGGGGGCGGCGGTCGCGTTGGTGGTCGGAGCGTTCCTGATCTACACCACGATGACCATGGCGATCACCGCGCGCCGGCCGGTGATTTCCATGCTGCGTGCGATCGGCGGCCGGCGCGTGACGATCGTCGGCGACATGATCGGGGAGGCGGCGACCCTCGGCCTCATCGGCGGCGCCATCGGTTCGGGGCTCGGAATCGTGGCCGGGCACATCGCGATTCGCCGATTGCCCCCGGCGATGACCCAGGGGCTCGAGGCCAGGGTCGAGTATTGGCTGCCGGGCTACGCCATTCCGCTGGCCCTCGCGGCCACGGCGCTCACCAGCGTGGTCGCTTCCGCGATGGCCGCGCGCCAGGTGTACAAGGTCGCGCCGATCGAGGCGCTGGCGCCCGTCGGGGCGTCGGCGGCGGACGTCGTGCCGCGATGGCTGCGCGGCGCCGCCGGGGCCGGCGCCGTCGCCGTGTTCGCCGCGTCGATCTGGATCGTCATCGGCCAGCGCGGCACCCTCGCGTTCGCCGCGATGGCCGCTCTGCTGAGCGCCGAGATCGCGCTCGGCTTCGCGCTCAGCACCGCCCTCGTCAAGGCAACGGCCGCCACGGCCCGCTCGTTCGGATCGGTCGGGGCGCTCGCGGCGGCCACGGTCGAGCGCGCACCGCGGCGGGTGTGGGCGACGGTGATGACCGTGTGCATCGGTGTGGTCACCACCGTGGTGATCACCGGCACCAACGCCGACATGATCCGCTCGGCCCGCG
>NZ_LZIX01000075.1:0-645 GCF_001666955.1 Mycobacterium sp. E735
TTCTGCACGCGTTGGGGTTCGACTCCTTCGGGCTGCCCGCCGAGCAATACGCCGTGCAAACCGGCACCCATCCGCGCACCCGCACCGAGGCCAACGTCGTGAACTTTCGCCGTCAGCTGGGCCGGCTGGGCCTCGGTCACGACAGCCGGCGCAGCTTTTCCACCACCGACGTCGAGTTCTACAAGTGGACGCAGTGGATCTTCCTGCAGATCTACAACGCCTGGTTCGACACCGCGGCCAACAAGGCCCGCCCGATCGCAGAGCTGATCGCGGAATTCGATTCCGGCGCAAGGCAGCTCGAAGACGGCCGCCAATGGTCTGCGTTGTCGGCGGGGGAGCGGGCCGACGTCATCGACAGCCATCGGTTGGTCTACCGGGCCGACTCGATGGTCAACTGGTGTCCGGGATTGGGCACGGTACTGGCCAACGAGGAGGTGACCGCCGACGGTCGCAGCGACCGCGGCAACTTCCCGGTGTTCCGGAAACGATTGCGGCAGTGGATGATGCGGATCACCGCCTATGCCGACCGGCTGCTCGACGACCTGGATCTGCTCGACTGGCCGGAACCGGTGAAAACCATGCAGCGCAACTGGATTGGCCGCTCCATCGGCACCCGGGCGCTGTTCTCGGCGCGCAACACCAGTG
>NZ_LZIX01000076.1:0-13100 GCF_001666955.1 Mycobacterium sp. E735
AGCCAGTCGACGTACTCGTCGATGCCGATGCCGTCGTCGTGCGGGTTCATCACGTGATACGTCTCGAACCCTTCGACCACCTGGGAGCCGAGCGTGGTGACCGCCTCGGCGACGAACTCCACCGGCAGCGCGTCGAAGTGCGAACGCTGCCGGTTGCCCTCGGCGTCCAGCTGGTAGAACGACCGCGGAGCGATGCCGGTGGCCACCAGGCTCAGCACCATCCGGGTGAACATGTCCGACAGGTTGAACTGGCCGGCGTAGCTGGTGTCGGACAGGATCATGTCCGAGCGGAACACCGAGACGGGCAGCCCGCACAGGTCGTTGGCCTCGCGCAGCAGCACCTCGCCGGCCCACTTGCTGTTCCCGTAGCCGTTGGCGTAGCTGCCGTCGACCTTGCGGATCGGGCTGATGACGCGGATGTCGGCGTCTTCGGTGAACGCCGCCGGATCGATCTGGCGGCCGACGTCCGAGGTCGACACGTACGCGTAGGGCTTCATCCTGCTGGTCAGCGCGATCCGGATCAGCTCGGCCGTGCCCGCGACGTTCGGGCCGAACAGCTCGCTGTAAGGCAGCACGCCGTTGACCAGGGCCGCCGAGTCGACGATCAGGTCGACGGTGTCGGCCAGCCGCTCCCACGTCTGCTCGTCGAGACCCAGGCCGGGCTGACCCTTGTCACCGGCGATCACCTCGAGGTGGTCGGCCGCGAGGTCCTGGAAGTAACGCAGCAGCTTCGGGTCACCGCTGTCGAACGTCTTCTCCAGCCGCTGCCGCGCCTCCTCGTCGGAGCCGCCCCGCACCAAGCAGATCAGCTTGCCGCCCACCAACTCGAGCTGCTCGAGCCACTGCAGCGCCAGATAACGCCCCAGGAACCCCGTCGCCCCCGTCAACAGGACCGTCCGCACCTCCGAGCTCGGCCCCGGCAGCGCGGGCGCGGCGCTCAGCGTCGCGGCATCGATGAACCTGTCCAGAGTGAGATCGCTGGCGTAGACCTGCGTGGCATCAGGTCCGTGCACGGAGGCGAAGCTGGGGCCGCCGGCCTCGGCTTCGCCCGCAGAGCCGGCATCGCGTTCGGCCCGGTGGGCGAGGCCCCGCACCGACGGCGCCTCGAACAGGGTGCGCACCGAGAGGTTGGCGTCGAGGGCCGTGTTGATCTCGGCGATCACCCGCATCGCGGACAGCGAATCGCCGCCCAGGTCGAAGAACGAATCCTCGACCGACACCCGCTGCAATCCGAGCACGCGGCCGTAGATGTCGGCCAGGGTCTCCTCCACCGGCGTGGCCGGGGCCCGGTACTCGCCACCGGTCTTCTGGTACTCGGGGGCGGGCAGGGCGCGCTTGTCGAGCTTGCCGTTGACGGTCAGCGGCAGCGCGTCCAGCACGACCACCGCGACCGGCACCATGTAGGCGGGCAGGCGCTCACCCAGCTGGGCCCGAACCTGGGCGGGGTCGGCGGTGCCGGTGATGTAACCGACCAGCCGCTTGTCGCCGGGGCGATCCTCGCGGGCGATCACCGCCGCCTGCTCCACCCCGTCCAGACCCGCCAGGGCGGCCTGGATTTCGCCGAGCTCGATGCGGTAGCCGCGGATCTTGACCTGCTCGTCGACTCGGCCCAGGTACTGCAGTTGGCCGTCGGCGCCCCAGCGCACCAGGTCCCCGGTGCGATACATCCGGGCGCCGGGCGCTCCGAACGGGCAGGCGATGAACCGCGAGGCCGTCAGGCCCGGGCGGCGCGCATAGCCGGACGCCACGCCGCGACCGGCGATGTACAGCTCACCGACGACGCCTTCGGGCGCCGGCCGCAGCCACTTGTCCAGGACGAACAGGGCGGCCCCGGGGACCGGGGAACCGATCGGCGCTCCGCCGTCCGCGCTCAACGGCGCGCTCATCGCCGCGTACACCGTGCCCTCGGTCGGACCGTAGGCGTTGATCAGCACCCGACCCGGCGCCCACCGCTCGACCACCTCGGGCGGGCAAGCCTCGCCGGCGACCACCAGGGCCATCGAGTCCAGCCCCTCCGGGGAGAGCATTCCCACCGCGGACGGGGTCTGGCTGAGCACGGTGACCTGCTCCGCGACCAGCAGCGCGTGCAGCTCCTTCGGGGAACCGGCCACCGACTCGGGCACCACGACCAGCCGGCCGCCGTGCAACAGCGCGCCGAAGATCTCGTGGACCGAGACGTCGAAGACCAGCGAATGCCACTGCGCCCACACACCCGGGTCCGGCAGGTCGGCGTGCAGCCTCTCGAGCAGCTGCGTCGCGTTGTGGTGCGTGACCGCCACGCCCTTCGGGACACCGGTGGTGCCGGACGTGTAGATCAGGTACGCGATGTCCTCGGGGGCCGGGCCCGGCAACGCCGTGGCGGGCTGGGCGTCCAACGACGGGTCGTTGACGTCGATCACCAACAGGTCGGAGCCGTCCAGCCGCGACCGCAACTCGGCCGTCGTGACGACGGCGACCGGCGCGGCGTCGGCGAGCACGAACTCGATCCGCGCCGCCGGGACCGCCGGGTCGATCGGCAGATAGGCCGCGCCGGTCTTCAGCACCGCCATGATCGACACGATCGCCTCGGCCGACCGGGACAGCAGCAGCGCCACGCTTTCGCCCGGCCGCGCGCCGTGCTCGGCCAGCAGGTGGGCCATCCGGTTCGCGGCCTCGTCGAGCTCGCGATAGCTCATCGAGTGGCCGTCGAACGTCAGCGCCGGCGCCTCCGGCGTCCGGGCCACCTGCTTGGCGAACAGCGACACGATCGACGCCTTCGCGCCCACGGGCGCGGTCAACACCGACCGGTTGCCCCACTCGTCGAGGCGGGCGCGCTCGCCCCCGTCCAAGACGTCCATCGAGGACAGCCGCTGACTGGAGTCGGCGGTCATGCCCGCCAGCACCCGCTGGAACCGTTCGATCAGCGACTCGATCCCGGCGGTGTCGAACACGCTCGTGTCGAACTCGACGCGCAGGCCCAGTTCACGGCCCGGAAGCGCCATCACCGAGAGCGGGTAGTGGTTGTACTCGCGGTTGGTGACGTCGGTGATCGCCAGCTCGTGGAAGCCCAGCGGCACGCTGGTGTCGATCGGGTAGTTCTCGTAGAGGAACAGCGTGTCGAAGAGCTGGTCGTGACCGGTGACGCGGTGAATCTCGTTCAGCGCCAAGTGCTCGTGCTCGATCGTGTTGTTGTGGGCGTTCTGCAGCTGCTGCAGCAGCTCGACCACGGTGGTGGCCGCGGTGATGTTGGCGCGCACCGGCACGGTGTTGATCAGCAAACCCACCATCGACTCGGCGCCGACCAGGTCGGCCGGCCGGCCGGACACCGCGGTGCCGAAGGCGACGTCGTGCTGGCCGGTCAGCCACATCAGCAGCTGCGCCCAGGCGCCCTGCAGCACGGTGTTGATGGTGGTGTGGCAGGAGCGGGCGAGTTCGCCCAGCGCCCGCGTCGTCTCGGCGGGCAGCCGGTACGACTCGACGCCCCGCCGGCCGAGGCCGAGCCGGGCCGGCGGCCCGACCAAGGTGGGCGCGTCGAACCCGGCCATCACCTCGGCCCAGGCGGCGCGGGCCGCCGTGCGGTCCTGGGCCGCGAGCCAGGTCAGGTAGCTGCGGTAGGACGCGCGCGCGGGCAACCGGTCGCCGTAGTAGCTCGTCAGGATCTCGCGCAGCATGATCGGCAGCGACCAGCCGTCCATCACGATGTGGTGGTTGGTCAGCACGAACCGGTGCCGGTTGTCGGCGGTGCGGATCAGCGCGGCGCGGAAGGCGGGCCGGCTGGCGAGGTCGCTGACCGCGGCGCGCTCGGCGGCGCAGAGCTGTTCGATCTTCTCGTCGGGGTCCAAGTCGTCTGCGCCGAGCTGGATGTACCGCCACGCCATCACCGGGTCGGCCGGGATGACCTGCACCGGCTCGCCGAACTGGGGGCAGAATCGGGCCGCCAGGTTGGGGTGCCGGTCGACCACGGCGTGCACGGCCTCGCGCAGCCGGTGCGCGTCGAGGTCTCCGGTCACGGTGATGCCGAGTTGCACCGCGTACACGTCGTCGCCCACGTCGTGCGCGAAGCTGGCGTGGAAGAGCAGCCCCTGCTGCAGCGGGGTCAACGGCAACACGTCGGCGACCGCGTACTGCTGGCATAGGTCGTCGAGCTGCTGCTGGGTCAGTCGAGCGGGCGCGATGTCCGACGGCGTGAACCCACCCCCGCCGCTGCGCACGTGCGCGCAGATGCCGGCCAGGGCCTCGAACCACAGCTGGCTCAACCGGCTGACCTGCTCGTGGTCCAGCGCCGAGGGCACCCAGGTCCAGTTCGCCTGCAGGTGCGGGCCGGCCTCGGTGTCCATGGTCCCGGCGTTGAGGTCGACGGTGTGCATCAGCGGCATCGGCAGCGCCGCGCTCGCGGCGCCGGTGAACGACAGGCTGTCCTGGCTGATCCGCCACATCTCGCCGGGCAGATCCGCCGCCGCGCCCAGCCGTCCCAGGTAGTTGAACCCGATGACCGGGTCCGACCCGTCCAGGTCGACGTCGGTGTTGACGTAACGCAGCAGCCCGTAGGTCAGCGGGTCGGGCAGGGCACGCAGTTGCTCCTTGGCCTTCTTGACCAGCGCTCCCAGCGCCCGGTCACCGGCCATCACCTGCGCCCAGTCCAGTTCGCCGACGGTCAGCGCGATGGGGTACTTGGTGGTGAACCACCCGACGGTGCGCGACAGGTCGACGTGCGGGCCCAGCTCCTCGTGCCGGCCGTGGCCCTCGACGTCGATGCCGATCGGGGCGCCGGTGCCGACGAACCGCGCCCACGCCAGCCCGAACGCGATCAGCAGGATGTCCTGGACGCCGGCGTGGAACGCCGCGGGCACCTCGCCCAGCAGCGACCGGGTGGTCTCCACGTCCAGCGACACCGAGAGCTGCTTGGCCGTCTCGTAGGTGTCGACGTCGGGGCGCACCGCCGGCAACAGCGCCGGGGTCGCCGCGACCTCGCGCCACGCCTCGGCCGTCTCGACGACCTCGGGCCGCTGGGCGTGCTCCTCCAGCATCGCCGACCACCGGGCGAACGAGGTTCCGCCCGTCGGCAACGCCACGGGCTGCCCGCTGTGGTGCTGGGCCCAGGCGATGTTCAAGTCTTCCAACAGGATTCGCCACGACACGCCGTCAACGGCCAGGTGGTGAATCATCAGCGCCAATTGGGCCGTGGATTCCGCCCACACGGCGCGGAACATGATGCCCGCGGCGGGGTTCAGCTGCGAGCGCGCCGCCACCAGCGCCGCGTCGGACAGCGCGTCGACGGTGTGCATGCACGTGCCGGCGTCGACCGAGCCGACCTCGGGCACATGCATCGACCAGCCGCCCGCGCCGTCGTCGTCGACCCGCAGCCGCAGCGTGGCGTGCCGGTCGAGCAGCGACTGCAGGACCACCTGCACGTCGTCGCGGGTGACGCCGGCCGGGGCCTGCACCACCATGGTCTGGTTGAACTGGTCTGTCGGGCCCTCGACCTGCTGCAGCCAGCGCATGATCGGGGTCGCCGACACCGGGCCGATGCCCTCGTCGACTTCCTCGTCGTCGGAGGCCACGCGGGCCACCCGGGCCAGCTTGGCCACGGTCTGCTCGACGAAGACGTCGCGCGGCCGGCACACCACGCCGGCCGCCCGGGCGCGCGCCACCACCTGCATGGACAGGATGCTGTCGCCGCCGAGGTCGAAGAACGAGTCGTCCACACCGACCCGCTCGAGTCCCAGGACCTGGGCGTAGATGGCGGTCAGCGTCTCTTCGACTGCCGTGGTGGGTGCGCGGTATTCGCCGCTGGTCTTGTGGTACTCGGGGGCCGGCAGGGCGCGCTTGTCGAGCTTGCCGTTGACCGTCAGCGGCAGGGCATCCAGCACCACGACGGCCGCGGGCACCATGTAGCTGGGCAGCCGCTCGCCGAGCCGGGTGCGGATCTCGGCCGGATCGGCCGTCCCCGTCACGTAGCCCACCAGCCGCTTGTCGCCGGGCCGGTCCTCGCGGGCGATGACGGCCGCCTGGTCCACGCCGTCCAGCGCGGCGAGCGCCGACTGGATCTCGCCGAGCTCGATGCGGTAGCCGCGGATCTTGACCTGCTCGTCGGCGCGGCCCAGGTACTGCAGCTGGCCGTCGACGCCCCAGCGCACCAAGTCGCCGGTGCGGTACATGCGCGCACCGGGCGCCCCGAACGGGCAGGCGATGAAGCGCGAGGCCGTCAGGCCCGGCCGGCGGACATATCCGGATGCCACGCCGCGACCGGCGATGTACAGCTCGCCGACGACGCCCTCCGGCGCGGGGCGCAACCACTTGTCGAGCACGAAGAGCGCCGCCCCGGGCACGGGCGAGCCGATCGGCGGCGCCCCGGACTCCGCCTTCAGCGGCGCGCTCATCGACGCATAGACCGTGCCCTCGGTCGGGCCGTAGGCGTTGATCATCACGCGGCGCGGGGCCCAGCGATCCACCACCTCGGACGGGCAGGCCTCGCCGGCCACGATCAGGGCGGTCGCATCCAAGCCATCGGGCGACAGCATCCCCACCGCCGACGGGGTCTGGCACAACACGGTGACCTTCTCCGCGACCAGCAGCGCGTGCAGCTCATCCGGCGATCCGGCCACCGACTCGGGCACCACGACCAGCCGGCCACCGTGCAGCAGCGGGCCCCAGATCTCCCACACCGACACGTCGAACACCAGCGAATGCCACTGCGACCACACACCGGCCTTCGGCAGGTCGGCGGGCAGCTTGTTCAGCAGCTGGGTGACGTTCTGGTGCGTGACCGCCACACCCTTCGGGGTACCGGTCGTGCCCGAGGTGTAGATCATGTACGCGATGTCCTCGGGGGCCGGCCCGTCCAGCGCCGAGCTCGGCTG
This sequence comes from Mycobacterium sp. E735, assembly GCF_001666955.1. Taxonomy (NCBI): domain Bacteria; kingdom Bacillati; phylum Actinomycetota; class Actinomycetes; order Mycobacteriales; family Mycobacteriaceae; genus Mycobacterium; species Mycobacterium sp. E735. Next base: position 6,840 of record NZ_LZIX01000076.1, read on the forward strand.
GTCTTCCACCGCCGGGTCGGCCACGTCGACGACCAGCAGGTCGAACCCGTCCAGGCGTGAGCGCAGTTCGCCCGTCGTGACCGCGGCGACCGGCGCCGCGTCGCCGAGCATGAACTCCATGCGGGCCGCCGGGACCGCCGGGTCGATGGGCAGGTACGCCGCACCGGTCTTGAGCACCGCCAGGATGGACACGATCGCCTCGGCCGAGCGCGACAGCAGCAGCGCCACACACGCACCCGGGCGCGCGCCGTGGTCGGCCAGCAGGTGCGCGAGCCGGTTCGCGGCCTCGTCGAGTTCGGCGTAGGTCAGCGAGCGGCCCTCGAACGTCAGCGCCGGAGCCTCCGGCACGCGCGCGACCTGCTTGGCGAACAACGCCGGAATCGACACCGCCCCCGTGACCGGAGCGGTCAGCACCTCCCGGTTGCCCCACTCGTCGAGGCGGTCGTGCTCGCCGCCATCAAGCAAGTCGATCGACAACAATCGCCGCCCCGCGCCGACGGTCATGACTGCTCCTCCACATCTGCGGTCATGGCTTCCAGCACGCGCCTGAACCGCTCAACCAACCTCTCGATTCTGCCCGTGTCGAAGACTTCTGTATCGAATTCGACACGAAGACTTATTTCGTGACCAGGCACGGCCTGGACCGACAGCGGGTAGTGGTTGTATTCCCGATTTGTGAAACCGCTAATAGCCAGCTCATCGACGGCAGACAACGCTGCGGTGTCGATCGGGTAGTTCTCGTACACGAACATGGTGTCGAACAATTGGTCGTGTCCCGTTACACGGTGGATCTCGTTGAGCGCCAGATGCTGGTGCTCGAGGGTGTCGTTGTAGGCGCCTTGTAGCTGGTTGAGCAGGTCGGCGATCGTGGTTTCGGCGCCGATCGTCGCCCGCACCGGCACCGTGTTGATCAGCAGCCCGACCATCTGGTCGGCGCCGGCCAAATCGGTCGGCCTGCCCGACACCGCTGTGCCGAAAGTCACATCGTGCTGACCGGTCAGCCACATCAGCAGCTGCGCCCACGCGGCCTGCAGCACGGTGCTCACGGTGGTGTGGCAGGAGCGGGCCAGTTCACCCAGCGCCCGCGTGGTCTCCGCCGACACCTGGAAGGAGGACACGCCGCGGGGGCCGAGGCTGACCCGGCCGGGCGGACCGACCAAGGTCGGCGCGTCGAAGCCGGCCAGCACCCGCCGCCACGCCGCCTGCGCCGCGCCGCGGTCCTGCGCCGCCAACCAGTCGACGAACTTGCGGTACGGCACCGGGGCGGGCAACTGCACCCCGTAGTAGGCAGCGAAGATCTCCTGCAGCAGGATCGGCTTCGACCAGCCATCGAGCACGATGTGGTGGTTCGTCAGCACGAACCGGTGCCGGTTGTCGGCGGTGCGGATCAGCGCGGCCCGGAAGGCCGGGCGCTCCGCCAGGTCGCAGACCGCGGCGCGCTCGGCGGCGCACAGCTGCTGGATCTGCTCTTCCGGTTCGGCGTCTTCGGCGTCGAGTTCGACGTAATGCCACGACAGGGCGGGCTCGGCCGACAAAACCTGCACGGGCTCGCCGAAATCCTCGATGAAGTGCGCCACCACGTTGGGATGCCGCTTGATCATCGTGTGCACGGCGTCGCGCAACCGGTGCGAGTCGAGGGCCCCGTTCACGCTGATGTCGAGTTGGACGGCGTACAGGTCGTCGCTGCCGTGCTCGCTGCCGGTGTGGAAGAGCAGGCCCTGCTGCAGCGGGGTCAACGGCAACACGTCGGCGACCGGGTAGCGCTGGCACAGCTCGTCGATGTCCCGCTGCGTCAACCGGGCGGGGGCCAGGTCCGACGGAGTCAGGCCGCCGCCACCGCTGCGGACGTGGCTGCAGATGCCGCTCAGCGCGTCGAACCACAATTCGCTCAGGCGGGCCACCTGGGCCTCGTCGAGCGCCGAGCGCGCCCAGGTCCAGTTGGCCTGCAGGAGCGGACCGCCCGCGGTGTCCAGGGTGCCGGCGTTGAGCTCGACGGTGTGCGGCAACGGCATCGGCACCGCGGTCGCCGCGCCGGCGGACGCAAGGCTGTCCTGGTCGAGCCGCCACAGTTCGCTGGACAGGTCGCCGGCGCCGCCCAGCCGCCCGAGGTAGTTGAACCCGATCACGGGGTCGGACACGTCCAGTTCGACGTCGGGATTCAGGTAGCGCAGCAGCCCGTAGGTCAGGCCGTCGGGCAGGGCGCGCAGCTGTTCCTTGGCGTCCTTGACCAGCGCCCCCAGCTCCGCCTCACCCGCGACGACCTGCCCCCAGGACAGCCCGCCGATCTGCAACGCGACCGGGTACTTGGTGGTGAACCAGCCCACCGTGCGGGACAGGTCGACGTGCGGGCCCAACTCCTCTTGGCGGCCGTGGCCCTCGACGTCGATGCCGATCGGCGCGCCCGTGCCCACAAACTGCGCCCAGGCCAACCCGAACGCGATCAACAGGATGTCCTGCACGCCGGCGTGGAACGCCGCGGGCACCTCGCCCAGCAACAACCGGGTGGTGTCGGCGTCCAGCGACACCGACAGCTGTCCCGCACTGACGTAGGTGTCGATGTCGGGCCGAACCGACGGCAACGGCGCCGGGGTCGACGAGATCTGCCGCCACGCGTCGGCCGTCTCGGCGACGTCCGGTCGGCGCGCGTGCTCCGCCAGCAGCGACGACCACCGCGCGAACGACATGCCGCCCACCGGCAGCGCCACCGGCTGCCCGCTGTGGTGTTGAGCCCAGGCGATGTTCAAGTCTTCCAACAGGATTCGCCACGACACGCCGTCGACGGCCAGGTGGTGAATGATCAGCGCCAGCTGGCCGGTGGCGGGCACCCACACCGCGCGCAGCATCGCGCCGCTGGCCGGGTTCAGCTGCGCGACCGCCGTCGACAACGCCGCGTCGGACAACGTCTCCACGGTGTGCACGCAACCGGCGGCGTCGACTTCGCCGACCTCGGACACCCGCAGCGACCAGCCGCCCGCGCCGTCGTCGTCGACCCGCAGCCGCAGCATCGCGTGCCGATCCAGCAAAGCCTGCAGCACCAGCACGACGTCGGCTTCGCCGACCCCCGCCGGGGCCTGCACCACCATCGTCTGGTTGAACTGCTCGACCGGACCGTCGACGCTGTGCAGCCAGCGCATGATCGGGGTCGCGACCACCGGCCCGATGCCCTCGTCGACCACGTCGTCGTCGGTGGCCAGCGAGGCCACCCGGGCCAGCCGGGCCACGCTCTGCTCGACGAAGATGTCGCGCGGGCGGCAGACGACGCCGGCCGCCCGGGCGCGGGCGACGACCTGCATCGACAGGATGCTGTCGCCGCCGAGGTCGAAGAACGAATCGTCGACGCCGACGCGCTCGACTCCGAGCACCTGGGCGTAGATGCCGGCCAGGATCTCCTCGATGGCGGTGCTCGGGGCGCGGTAATGATCGGAGTCGGAGTATTCCGGCGCCGGCAGCGCGCGGGTGTCGAGTTTGCCGTTGACGGTCAGCGGCAGCGCCTCGAGCACCACCACCGCGGTGGGCACCATGTAGGTCGGCAGCCGCTCGCCGAGCTGATTGCGGATCTCGGCCGGGTCGGCGGTTCCGGTCACGTAGCCCACCAGCCGCTTGTCGCCGGGGCGGTCCTCGCGGGCGATCACGGCCGCCTCGTTGACGCCGTCCAGCGCGGCCAGGGCGGCGTGCACCTCGCCGAGCTCGATGCGGTAGCCGCGGATCTTGACCTGCTCGTCGGCGCGGCCCATGTATTGCAGCTGGCCGTCGGCGCCCCAGCGCACCAGGTCGCCGGTGCGGTACATGCGGGCACCGGACCCGCCGAACGGGCACGCCACAAACCGGGTGGCGGACAGCCCGGACCGGCCCACATACCCGTACGCCAGGCCCCGGCCGGCCACGTACAACTCGCCGACCACGCCTTCCGGCACGGGGCGCAGCCACCCGTCCAGGACGAAGAAGCCCAGGTGGGCCAGCGGCACGCCGATCGGGCTGGCGTTGGTGTCGACATCTCCGTCGACGATCTCCCGGAACGAGGCGTGCACCGTGGTCTCGGTGATGCCGTACATATTGATCAGGCGCGGCAGCCCGGGGTGGTGGTGCAGCCACTTGCCCAGCCGGTGGGGTTCGAGCGCCTCGCCGCCGAACACCACCGTCTGCAGCTTCAGCTGCTGGCCCAGCTCGGGTGCCAGCGAATCCGCGGTCTGCAGCGCGTAGAACGCCGACGGCGTCTGGCTCAGCACGCTGACCTGTTCCCGAACCAGCATCGCGTGCAGCTCTTCGGGCGAGCGGACCACCGCGTCGGGGACGATCACCAGCCGGCCGCCGTACAACAGCGACCCGAAGATCTCCCACACCGAGAAGTCGAAGGCCAGCGAGTGGCACTGCGTCCACACCTGCCCCAGCGCCAGCTGCGCGTCTAAGGACTCCAGCAGCTGGGTGACGTTGCGGTGTGGCACGGCCACGCCCTTGGGCGTGCCGGTGGTTCCGGACGTGTAGATGATGTAGGCGATGTTGTCCGGCGCCGGCGCGGGCAGCCCGTCGCCGGTCTGGCCGGCGACGGCGGGGTCGTCGAAATCGATGACGTCCAGGTTTTGGCCGTCGAGCCTCGACCGCACCTCGGCGGTGGTGACGGCGGCGATGGGTGCGGCATCCCCGAGCACGAACTCGATGCGCGCCGCCGGCACCGTCGGGTCGACGGGCAGGTAGGCCGCCCCGGTCTTGAGAACCGCCAGGATCGCCACGACGGCCTCGGCCGTCCTGGGGAACAGCACCGCGACGCGCTCCCCCGGGCCGGCGCCCCGGCTCACCAGCAGGTGGGCCAGGCGGTTCGCGGACTCCTCGACCTCGCCGTACGTCCAGGAGCGGTCGCCGTCCGTGATCGCCACCGCGTCGGGGCCGCGGGCCGCCTGCGCGGCGAACAGCTCCGGAATCGACGCCAGTTTGGGCGCCGCCTCGGCCAGCACCGGCCGGTTGCCCCAGTCGTCGAGCCGGGTGTGCTCGGCGGCGTCGAGCAGGTCGACCGAGGACAGGCGGCGGGCGGGGTCGGCCGTCATCGCCACCATCACCTGCTGCAGCCGGTCGATGAGCGTGTTGATGGCGGCGGCGGTGAACACCTCGGTGTCGAATTCGACGCGCAGGCTCAGCTCGTGACCCGGCGAGGCCACCACGGACAGCGGGTAGTGGTTGTATTCGCGGCTGCTGAAGTCGGTGATGGCCAGCTCGTGCACGCCCAGCAGCGCACCCGCGTCGATCGGGTAGTTCTCGTAGAGGAACAGGGTGTCGAACAACTGGTCGTGGCCGGTGACCCGGTGGATCTCGGGCAGGGCCAGGTGCTGGTAGTCGACGGTGTCGTTGTGCAGGCGTTGCAGCTGGTCGAGCAGGTCGGCGACGGTGGTGGTCGCGGTGATGGTCGCCCGCACGGGCACCGTGTTGATCAGCAGGCCGACCATCGCGTCCGCGCCCGGCAGTTCGGTGGGACGTCCCGAGACGGCGGTGCCGAAGGCGACGTCGTGCTGGCCGGTCAGCCACGTGAGCAGCTGCGTCCACGCGCCCTGCAGCACGGTGCTGATGGTGGTGCGGCAGGAGCGCGCCAGCTCGCCCAGCGCGTGCGTGGTGTCGGCGGGCACGTGGAAGGCGGCTACGCCGCGCTTCCCGATCTGCCCGAGCGGGCCGACCAGGGTGGGGGTCTCGAAGCCGGCCAGCGCCTGGGCCCACGCCGCTTGGGCGGCGGCGCGGTCCTGGTTGGTGAGCCACGTGACGAAGCTGCGGTACGACGGCGCGGCGGGCAACCGTTCCCCGTAGTAGCTGGCGAACACTTCCTGCAGCAGCACGGGCAGCGACCAGCCGTCGACCACGATGTGGTGGATGGTCAGCACGAACCGATGCCGGTCGCCCGCCGTGCGGATCAGCGCGCCCCGGAATGACGGCTTGTCGGCCAGGTCGCACACCGCGGCGCGTTCGTCGGCGCACAGCTGCTCGACCTGCTCGTCGACGTCGCCGCCGTCCAGCTCGACATACCGCCAGGCCATCTGGGGCTCGGCCGGAATGATCTGCACGGGCTCGCCGAAGTCCTCGGAGAACCGGGCGACCAGGTTGGGGTGGCGCCTGACGGCGGTGTGGACCGCCTCGCGCAGGCGCGCCGCGTCGAGCGCACCGCTGACGGTGATCCCGAGCTGCACCGCATAGAGGTCGTCCATGTCCTGCGCGAAGGCGGTGTGGAAAAGCAGTCCCTGCTGCACCGGGGTCAGTGGCAGCACGTCGGCGACGCCGCCCTGC
>NZ_LZIX01000077.1:0-44565 GCF_001666955.1 Mycobacterium sp. E735
CGTCCAGCGCCGCCTGCGCCTCCGGGACACGGGCGCCAAGCATGACCGCGGCCATGATCGGCAGCATGATCGCCGCCAGGATCAGCAGCCGCAGCAGTGACCCCGCGCCGCCGCCCTGCGCGGTCAGCGCGCCGAGCCCCGACAGCCGGTCGGCCACATGGGCCACCAAACCGGCCAGCATCGAGGCGGTGATCGTGACCAGGATGGTGCGCTGCTCGCCTTTGCCGATCAACTGGCCGCCCGCAGGCAGCAGGGTGTGCCGCAACAGCAGGTAGCCGATGATCGCGCCCGCCAGAAAGCCGATGCCGTTGGCCAGCCCCAGGTAACCGGCCACCAGCTTGGGGTCATCGGTCAGGCGCGGCGCCAGCACGGATCCGACGATCTTGACGGCCGTGATGACGAGGATGATGACGATCGGCGTCCAGGGTTGCTCGCGCGCGTAGAAGACCCGCAGCTGCAGCAGCACCAGACCGTAGGGGATCAGCGTGAATGCCGACAGCGCGATCGCGGCGCCGAGGTATCCGGCGTCGACCCCGCCGAAGTGACCGTAGGCGAACAGGGCGCTGCCGATCGCCGGGCCGCCGACGGTCATGACCGCGACGATCGGGATCAGCGTGATCAACGTCAGGCGGGTGGCCAGCGACAGGTCGGCCAGCACGGCCTTGGTGTCGTCGGCGGCGGCGTTGCGGCTCAGCCGCGGCATCACCACCGTCAGCACCGTGACGCCGATCATGCCGAACGGCAGCATCAGGACCAGCCAGGTGTAGTTGTAGATCGCGGGGCCCGACGCCGCCGCCGTGCTGGCGATCTGGTTACCGACCACCAGGCCGAGCTGGCTGATCAGCACGTAGAGCACCATCGCGGCGGCCATGGTGCCGAAGCGCTTGAGCCGCTCGTCGATTCCCCAGAGGGGACGCAGGTCCACGCGTTCGCGGCGCAACGCGACCAGCAGCACCGCGGTCTGCGCGAACACCCCCAGGGTGGTGCCGATGCCGAGGACCAGCAGCTTGGTGTTGCCCATCCGCACGGGGTCGACCGACAGCTCACCGGGGACGGCCGCATACCCCGCCAAGGTCGCGAGCGCGACGACGTTGTTGACGACCGGCGCCCACGCCGTTGGGCCGAACACGTTGCGGGTGTTCAGGATCGCCATGAACACCGACGTGAGGCCGTAGGCGAGCACCTGGGGGAGCAGCAGGTAGGCGAACGCGGTCGTCAGCGGCTCGTTGACCTGCGGAGCCCGGCCCAGCATCAACCGGACCAGCAGCGGCGCGGCGAGCACCGACAAGGCCGTCGCCAACACCAGCAGCGCAGTGGTCAGCGTGACCAAGCGGCGTACGAACGCCGCGCCCCCGTCGGGGTCGCTCTGCTCGGCGCGGGCCAGCACCGGCACGAAGATGGCGGTGAAGGTCGCCTCGAGGACGAGCGCGGCGACCAGGTTGGGCAGCTGGTTGGCCACCGAGAACGCACTGGACAGCGCGGCGCCCAGGATCGCCGCCAGAAGTACGACCCGGGCGAAACCCGTGAGCCGGCTGACCAGCGTGGCGAAGGCCATCGCCCACGACCGCGACACCAGGGCGGAATCGGAGAGTTCGGGCCGTCGGCGGTCAATCCCCGCGGGGACCGGCGGCAGGGGACCCGTGGGCGGCGAGCCCGGATTGTGCGGACGCCGCGGCGGCTCTGGCAGGCGGTGGGATTGCGGTGCTGCGGCCTGCCGGTGGGCGGGCTTCATACGCGGTGCTCTTGCTCGACCCGGTCATCGGCCTCGTCGTCGAACCCCGCGGATCGGGCACCGGGCGGGTCGGGCCGGTCCAGGTCGGCGGGGTCGGGTTGGCCGCGGAAGCGGTGCCACAGGCGGCGTCCCGCCAACAGCACCAGCACGGCCGCGGCCGTCAGGGTGATCGCGAACAGCACCTTGCCGTAGGCGTTGGAGTGCACCGACAGGCGCACCGGGTCGCCAAGCCGCAGGCCGTCCGGGGTCCGCAGCGACACGTCGATGGCGACCCGCTGGGTGAAGTTCACTTCGATCGGCACCCGCAGCGGCAGGTAACCGGGCGGCAGCTCGATCTGTCCGACGTCGGTGACCGTCATGCCTGGCGGGGCGTCGACCTGCAGCCGGACCCGGATCGGGACGGCCAGGCCGTTGTGCAGCGCCAGCGGCAGCGGGCTGTGCTCGGTGGCCAGGGTGTAGGAGCCGCCCGGGTTGACGATCGTGACCGCGCCGAACAGGTCATTGATGGTCTTGCCGACGACGGCCAGGCGCTGCTGGGCCATGCCGTTGCGGGTGTCGGGGGGCTGGGATTCGCTCAGCGCGCGCAGCATGTCTTCGCGCAACGGGGCGGTGTATTGGATGCCCGTCAGGCCGGTGCGTTCGTCGGTAGTCAGGGCGGACGTCAGGCCCCAGAGCCGGCCGACCTGTCCGGTGACCAGTGCGGTGACGTCGTCGCCGAAGCGGCCGCGCGCGGAGGTGTAGGCGCCCACCTGTTCGGACGGCTCGGTGCGTGCCGCGGCCTCCGCGATGACCGCAGGCAACGGCCGGGGGATCGCCAGGCCGGACCGGATGGTGGTGGTCAGCGCGGTCAGGATGACGTGCGCGTCGTCGGCCTGCAGGTTCCACGTCGCCGGCGGGACCAGGACCTGCGTACGGGGCGCGTCGTCCTGCCGCAAGGCGTGCCAGAACATGGAACCCAGGGCGTCCTGGCGGCGCGCGGTCACCGAGTCGTGCGCGAGCCGGACGGTCAGCGAGGAATCCAGATAGGTGGGCACCGAGGGCGAGCTGCCCGTCCCGGCCAGCGCCGCGCCCACCGCCGGGTCGAACGGGGCGAGCACGACTTGCGGGGACAGCCGCTGGGGCGCGGTGTCGACCGTGCTGTCCGAGGTCCCTTGTCCGTCCGGGGCGGACAGTTCGGCGGCGGCGATGGCGACGGTGCTTTCGTTGCCGCTGAGCAGGTTGACCGCGCGGTTGGTCAGCGGGCCGTCGGGCAGCAGCGTCGCCCCGCGGACGGAGGCCACGTCCAGGATGCGGTCGACAATGCTGTTGACGCCGGTGGTCGCGGTGGCGCTCAGCCCACGATCGTTGACGCGCTGCAGCGCGTCGAGGTCGGCTTGCGCATAGGGCAGTGGCGCCACGCAGGTGCGGTGCGCCAGGGCGCGGAGTCGGTTGAGCCACTCGGCGGCAGCCGCCTGTCCGGCGCCGGCGTGGGTCGGGGTGCCGGGGAGCTGCGCGGGCCCGTCGGGTGAATCGGACACCACGTAGCCGGCGGTCATCGCGTTGACGGTGACGAGCAGGTCGGGGTCGACGGCCAGACACAGGGCTCGCCCGACCGCGCCGTCGGGGTCGACATCGTGGCTGGTGGCCACCTCGGCCGCCGAAAGCAGAATGTCCAGCCGACCGCCGCTGGCCAACGAGGTAGCCAGGTCGTCGTCGACGAGGCGGACCGGGATGGTGCCGCCGGGCACGCCGGGGGCCAGCCGGGGCCGGTCGGCCAGCGGCCACAGCATGGTCAACCACACGGGTTTGGAGGTGTCGGGCGCTACGGCGGAGCCCAAGTCGCCGCCCTGATCGGGCGGCACCCCGACGACGGGCAGCAGGAACCGCGCGTTGTCCAGCCGTGCGGGGGCGCCGTAATCCGGCGTGCCGTTCACGTTGACCAGGACGGGATAGATCCCGGGCGCATCGATCCCCAGCGATTGCTTGGTCAGCGAGCGCAGCGGAGCCGACAGGGTGAAGCCGACTTGTTGTCCGCGCTGCAGTTCGGGAGCGACCGTGAGGAAGTCGGCGGCCGGTTGGTACTGGTCCGTGTCGCCGTCCAGGGTGGTCCGTAAGCCCGCGGACGCGGTGACGGCACCCGCGTGTTCGAGCCGGACCATCACATCCCGGACGGGGCGGTCGCCGATGTTCGTCACCATGCCGGTGACGGTGACGACGGGCTGACTCGACGTGGTGACCACGTCCGGCGTGACTTGGTCGATGCGGACCCGGACGAACGGCGTGACGCCGGGTTCTTTGGCGGCCGCGCGCGGCATTGCGGGCCAGGTGAGCACCGCGAAGCCGGCCACGATGCCGATCACTGCCGCGAGGCGCAACAAGCAGAGTCGGGATGTGGTCACGGCCCGGGCCCGTGGCCGTTCTTCCGGCCGGTGGCCGGTTTGTCGGCGTGCCGGGTGCGCGAGTGGGTTTGCGGGCGGCGCCGCGGAGAAGTGGGTGGCAGCGGCGGCAGGGCGGCGGGCCCGTCGGTCTGGAGCTTGTCGATCAGCTCGTCGGCCACCCGGGCCAGCCGCCGTTCGTCGGCGTAGGCCAGCTTCGACGGCAGCTCGTGCACCGGAACCCAGGCCACCTCGGCCACCTCGAGGTCCTCGTCGGAGAGCTCGCCGCCGGAGAAGCGCAGTAAATAGTGGTGCACCGTTTTGTGCACCCGGCGGCCGTCGGTGACGAACCAATAGTCGATCCGGCCCAGGGCGGCCAGCACGCTGCCCCGGATGCCGGTTTCCTCGGCCACCTCTCTTATCGCGGTCTGCTCGGCGGTCTCACCCATTTCGATGTGCCCCTTGGGCAGCGACCACAGCATCCGACCACGCCGATCGATGCGGCCGATCAGTGCCGCGACCAGTGAGTCGCGCGGCCCGTCGAGGCCGTCGACGACCAGTCCGCCAGCAGATGTTTCGTGCACGGTCCGCAGCCGATCCGGCCCGCGACGAGGCGAACGGGATCGGTGCGACTTCGTCGCCGTCGAGTCGGCGGGCGCTTGGCCGTTCGTCTGGTTCTCGGTCGAACTCGCAGCGCCACGGCCGCGCCGCCGCCCCCGGCGCCGACGTGGCTTGCCCTGTTCGCCGTCCGACACCCAAGCGATAGTAGCTGGCACGGCATAGTCTCCCTGGACATACTCGCCGCTAGCCGACCTGCGATGGCTCAGGACCGAATGCGTCCGGTCAGATCGGGCCGATCGCGTTGGCGATGGCGAAAGCGGGAATGAAGATCAGGAGTGAGAGCGGCCCGGAGAGGCTGCCGAGCATCATCCCGCGGCCGATCTGCCCGATTCTTCCCGGTCCCCGCGCGACGAGGGCGCCGACGCCGATGTAGAGCAGCGCTGCCGGCAGAACGACAAACACCAAGGGCCACATCGGCAGAACAAACAGCCAGGTGACGAAATCCACGACGAAGACGTGCAGGATGGCTACTGCGAATGTCAGTGGGCCGTACCGGTTGTCTGTCATCAGCGCAGGACCAGGTAAGCGAATATCGCGGCGCCCGCGAGCACGGCGACCGAACAGCTCATGGTGCTGACGCCAAGGCCGCGCTTCCGCTGCGATGACGACCTGAGGAGCGCGGCGCCGAAAAGCAGCGACACCAACGTCGTCAGGACAGCGGCGGTCAGCATCCATGCCCGCTCACCGGCGTACGCGCTGTGCGTGTCGAACGGCCACTTGCCCAGCAGCCACATGGCGACAAGCAACAGCGCCAGTATCAGTTGGACGACAAACGGCGCCGACCATGTCGCGGCGCGCCAGGCGTAGGCGTCCAAGAAGTCCACTCGCTGAGAACTCGACATATTGCTCATGAATCGCAGAACCGCATTGCCGCGCCGTTTTCACCCTTCCCCTTGCGCAACGGTACTGCGGCGCGCCGGCCGGTCAATTCAACGCCGATGCGCGCCGACGATGGCCACGACCCGTGCGCGGCTCCTCACACGGGCTTTTCGGCCCGGCCTACTAGGCTGATCGAACGTGTCCGACGCCGATATGCAGCTGCTTGCCGCCGCCCAGGTCGCCCTGAACCAACATGCGGGCATGCTGCGCGAGCTCGGCTCGGCGTTCGAAGGCTCGGGTCACGAGTTGTACCTCGTCGGCGGTTCGGTGCGAGATGCGCTGCTGGGCAGGCTGAGTCCCGACTTGGACTTCACTACCGACGCCCGCCCAGAGCAGGTTCAACAGATCCTGCGGCGATGGGCCGACAACGTGTGGGACACCGGCATCGAGTTCGGCACCGTCGGCGTCGGCAAGGGCGGCCATCGCCTGGAAATCACCACATTCCGCGCGGACGCCTATGACCGGGTCTCGCGCAAGCCCGAGGTGCAATTCGGCTCGAGGCTTGACGACGATTTGGTGCGCCGCGACTTCACGGTAAACGCGATGGCCGTGCGCATCACTCCCGAGGGGCCGGGTGAATTCCTCGATCCGCTGGGCGGTTTGGCCGCCCTGCGCGACCGGGTGCTCGACACCCCGGCCGCCCCGTCGGTGTCCTTCGGCGACGACCCGCTGCGGATGCTGCGCGCGGCGCGGTTCGTCTCGCAGCTCGGCTTTGCCGTCGCCCCGCGGGTGCGCGAGGCGATCGAGGAGATGGCGCCCGAGCTGGGCCGGATCAGCGCCGAGCGGGTTGCCGCCGAGCTGGACAAGCTGTTGCTCGGCGACGACCCGGTGTCCGGCATCGACCTGTTGGTGCAGACCGGCATGGGGGAGGTGGTGCTGCCCGAGGTCGGCGGCATGCAGATGGCGATCGACGAACACCATCAGCACAAGGACGTCTACCAGCATTCGTTGACGGTGCTGCGTCAGGCGATCGCGCTGGAGGACGACGGACCAGATCTGGTGCTGCGCTGGGCCGCGCTGCTGCACGACATCGGCAAGCCCGCCACCCGGCGGCACGAGGCCAACGGCGGCGTCAGTTTCCATCACCACGAGGTAGTCGGGGCCAAGATGGCCCGAAAACGGTTGCGCGCGTTGAAGTATTCCAAGCAGATGGTCGACGACGTCTCGCAGCTGGTGTATCTGCATCTGCGGTTTCACGGCTACGGCGAGGGCAAGTGGACCGATTCCGCGGTGCGCCGCTATGTCACCGACGCCGGGCCGTTATTGCCACGGCTGCACAAGCTGGTGCGCGCCGACTGCACGACGCGCAACAAGCGCCGGGCCGCGCGGCTGCAAGCCAGCTATGACCGGCTGGAGGCGCGGATCGTCGAGCTGGCCGCGCAGGAGGATTTGGCGCGCGTGCGGCCCGACCTCGACGGCAACCAGATCATGGAGTTGCTCGGCATTCCCGCGGGCCCGCAAGTCGGTGAGGCGTGGCGCTTCTTGAAAGAGCTGCGGTTGGAGCGCGGTCCGTTGACGGTCGAGGAGGCGACCGCGGAACTGCTGAGCTGGTGGCGCTCGCAGGGGAACCCGTAGCGGTGATCGCGCGTCGGATCGTGCATGGATTACTGCATGGCAGGCGACGAAGGCACCGCTTCTATTTGGCAGCACGACCTCGACCTCGACCTCGATGGTGACGGCCGGTTCGACGCTTTCGGGCTGGACTTCGACGGCGACGGGCTGCGCGACGACGCCTTCGCGGACCTCGATGGTGACGGCATCGCCGATCACGCGGTGCTCGACCTCGACAACGACGGCTCTCCCGAGGCGTACTTCACCGACGACGGATCGGGGACGTGGGGTGTCGCCACCGAACAGGGCCGGCAACTGCGCTGGTTCGGCCTTGACGGTGTCGAGCACACCGGCGGCCCGCTGGTCGACTTCGATGGCCACGGCGGCGCGGACGATCGGCTGTTCGATAGCGACGGCGATGGGCTGGCGGACCGGGTGCTATGCGCCGGCGAGGGCGGCGCGACCGAATACGTCGACACCGACGGCGACGGCAAGTGGAACGTGCGGCTGACCGACAGCGATGGGGACGGCTTGGCTGACGGCGCGTCCGCGTTGTAGCGGCTCGGGACCCAACGTGAATTGACCGCTGCCCGCGGCGTATTTAGCCTGGTCAGTAGCGGCGCGGGGATCGCCGCGTGGATCGGAAGGGGTGGCAGTGTTCGTCGACACCGATCTTTTGCACTCCGGGGGCAACGAATCGCACCGCGCCGGGGGGCACGCGCAAGAGGGAGCCGACCAGCTCGCGCGAGGGCCGCTGGCGTCGGGGATGTTCGGTGACTTCGCAGCCGCCGATGCATTCCACGAGGCGGTCACGGTTGCGCATGGACAGCACGTGCAGATCCTCCAGGGTCACAAGCAGACGCTGACTGATGTCGGTTCGAAGGCGCACACTGCGGCCAAAGGGTTCACGAGCATGGACGAGCAGAACGCCGGTGATATGGCCGCGGTGCGGCCGAGCGCCGGCTCAGCGCCGCGATTTTGATCGCTCGGCCTCAGCGGGTAGGTGGGCGGAGATGCGTTACTCGGTGGGATCGTGTTGAAGCGCTATCTTGCGGTGTTGATGTGCAGTGCCGTGGATGATTCAACGGAATTACTCGGCACGGACTGAGCGGGGCTGCATGGGGGATCTTCCTCCAAACTTCGGTGGAGAACGCCAGTTATCCCGCCGCCTGGTCAACGGCAGCCGCCCTATCCGCCCCAACCTTCGAAGCGTCCAATGACATGGCTGGCGATCGCACTGGCATCGATTGCGGTTCTGCTTGGCGCTGGTGCCCTCGTGGTGGCGGTTACGCGGTCTACGAATAACTCCATCGTGAGCTCATCAGTCACGTCAGCACCGCCGACGCACGCATCTGCGGATTCGGGTGGCGCACAAAGATCTTTGCGACGTCTACACCGTGGCCTCATGTGCTGTCCAGATAGAAACGAACGGCGACAACCCGGCATTGTCTGGCATCGCAGTTGTCAACGGAGCGCTAATGCTGGAACACGTGGTGGGCGCGCATCCCGAGATGTCGCCTACCGATCGAGACGCTGCCCTGGCGCTGGCAGAGGCTTACAGCAGATCTCAGGCGACGACGGCCACGGTGCAGCAACGTGATATCCGTTTCGGCAGTCAACGATCAGTGATGTCAACAACAAGGACGCTGCGATGAAGAGAGTTTGCGGCGGCTGAATCGCTGGCAGGCAAATGGATTCCGCCGCATGCCCGACGGCCGGCCATGTGACCCTGCCCGCACCAGCCGTCCGTCGTCACGAGGCCATCGTTGTGCATGTTTGTGTCGTGGAGGTGCAACGGGGGTGGATAATTTAAGGGAATGGCCTGCAAGTTGCACAGGAATGGGAGGAGCTGCATGGGGGATCCGCCTCCAAGCTTTGGTGGGATACCACCTATAGGCTCGCCGCCGGGGGATTGGCAGCGCAGCTATCCACTCCAACCCGCAAGGCGGCCACGCACGTGGCCGGCGGTCGCCCTGGCGGCGATTGCCGTTGTGCTGGGCGTTGTTGCGGTAGTTGTGTCATCTACACGGTCTACGAAGCACTCCACCCCAGAGCCGGCGACCGCCTCCGCGGCACCGACGTACACACCATCCGAGACGGCTGCCGCGCACAAGAAACTTTGCGATGTCTACGACCTGGCCGCACGAGCGGTCCAGATAGAGACAAACGGTGCAAGCCCGGAGCGGGCTGGCATTGCGACAGTAAACGGCGCCGTCTTGCTGGGGCAAGTGTTGAATGATTCTCCCGCGATCCCGCCAGGTGATCGCGGCGCCGCCGTTGCCCTGGCAGAGGCATACAGCAACGCTGCTGCCGTGGCGAGCTTTGGAGATTCAGCTCAGTGGCAGTCGACAATTGCCGACGTCAATGCCAAGGATGCGGGCATGAAAAGAGTGTGTGGAGGGGGCTGAATGGCCGATTACGTTAGCGGCCGACCACGTTGTAAACGGTCGCGCTGACATCTTCCGCGCCCCGCTCTTTGCGAGGCCGTCGAGCCATCCGCACGAGCCCGAGATCGACTGCAAGACGAGTTACCTTAAGGGGTGACCGGGTAAATGCAACGACGCAGCCGGCTCGGATCGAAGATGAACGAACGCAACCGCGACTCGCGGTGAATTGCTGCCTCTCCTTTGGTTGGCTCAGTATGGAAGTTGAAGGACTTACGAGCGGATCGTGACAGTCTGGACGGTCGCCACGACCTAGAGGAGGGGCATGGTGGGGAACAGGCCCGGGGGTACTGCTCATGAACAGACTGCGCACAGACCTCGGGGGAATTGGCCACCGAATAATTGGGCGCAGCCAGCATCACGCTCATTCCCATGGCAGGCGATCGCCTTAGCGCTTACCGCTGCCATAGCGGTTGGCGCTCTGATCATTGCCCTTGCGCGCCCCACGGTCACGGGCACGAGTCCGTCTACCACCACTACAGCCCCAACGCCTGACCCCACGGCAATTGCTGCCGCTCAACAGCAGCATTGTGATGTTTATAAACTGGCGGCCCAGGCGGCTAAGGTCGACACCGCCGGAACAGACAAGGCGTTAGCACGCATCGCAACAACCAATGGCGCCCTATTGCTTGAGATGGCAGCGGCCGATCCGGTCCTCGACGCGAAGCACCGCGACGCGGCGCACGCAGTAGCTATGGCATACGGCACTCTTACCGCCAAAGGCAGCGCTGGCGTCGCGACCGATGCCGACTATCAGGCGGCGCTTAGTGACGCAATCTCGAAAGATGCCGCCATGAAAAAGGTTTGCGGTGGCGGTTGACCTTCCCCCCGGCAAGTGGACAGCGGCGTTGATCGGACCGTGGTGGCCTATGCCATCAACGACCCTGCGCGGCGGCGCTCAGCATTGGAGCCAAGCGTGCGCGGAGCAGCAGTTCTTCTCGCAGGGCCTCCGTAGTCAGTGGATGATGATTGCGGCAAGTAATCAGGGGCACACAGCGGACGACCTCATATCCAGATACCAGCAAGACGAGAAATTTCATCTGGACCTCGCTGAGAAGTACCAGGCCAAGTCGGCAGCCTTCGACTCCAGCGCTGACGCAATCGACTACCTTCGAAGCAGATTGACCGACATAGCAAATGCGGGAAATCACGAGATCGATCAAATTCTCGCCTCGAAAAAGCCACTGCCCGAGCAGGTCTTGGAGGTACAGGCCGTCCAGTTGCGTTGCAACGGCGATGCTGCGAACGCGAGCATGACTGCGGGCGACAAACTCGTGGCAGCCACCCAGAAAATTCTCGATGTTGAAGGAATTGGTGCTGACGCCCGGACATGGGCCCGTCAAAACGGTTTCAATACCGGCGATGTGCGCCCACCCCAGCAGATTGGCGAACATGACCTGAGTGCACCCACTCACTCCGCCTTCGGTGGAAGCCAAGGGCCTGGCGCATCGACCGCAGGCGGAGGCGGGCCGTCGAGTGCTCCCGGGCCCGCTGGTTTCGGCGGCGCGCAGGGGCCGGGGTCGTCATTGCCGGGCGCGGCCGCGCGGCCTGCACCATCGCCGGCTGCTTTCGGTGGTATGCAGGGGTCTGTTGGGCAGGTGCCAGGCGGACAACAAGCACTGACATCGCCAGGTGTTCACGTGCCCAGCGGTGGCGGATCGATGGCGCCGGGGATGTCAGGCTTAACGGGTAGCCCGACTAGCATGTCGTCCGCCGGCCTGGGCCAAGGCGCCCCGCCCAACTTGGCGCAGTCGTTCGCATCCGGAATGGCCACGGGTCAACCGGCAGGCGCTGGCGCTCAGGGGATTTCGGCGGGGGCAATAAACGCGATGGAGTCACCGCCGCAAGCCGGTCCGCCGGCGGGGACGCCGCCTGTTGCACCGACTTCACCCAGTGCGGGGGTATTTATCCCGACGGGCACGCCAGCGGATACGCCCCCGCCTGCCGCTCCGGCGCCGCCTACCACAGGGGGAACTGCGCCTGTTGCGCCAGTTATCACCGGGAGCGCATGGTCGGGGCCGGCAGCGCCGGTATCTGGTGGCCCGAGCATCCCGGCTGGCTCGTTGCCCGCGTATGGCTCCGACCTGCGACCGACGGCCGCCGCGCCTCCGGCGATGCCTTCCGTCCCGACGGGGCCGGTCTCCGGCGCGCCGGTCGCCCCGTCGGCCGCATCCTCCCCGTCGGCGGGTGGGCCGCTGGTTTCGCCAGTGGAACGTGGAGCGGCCGCGACCGCCGCCGGGCACGGGGGTGCAAATTCGTCCAGCATGGTGGGCGCATCCGCGATGTCGGCCGCGGCCGGTGGGACGGCGGGCGCGGTTTCCAGTAGAGCGGCCGAGCAGCAGCGCTTACAACGGCTCGTCGATGCGGTAGCGCGCCAAGAGCCGCGAATTTCCTGGGCGGCCGGTTTGCGCGATGACGGCACCACGAGTCTGCTGGTCACCGACCTCGCCGGCGGATGGATACCGCCGCATGTCCGACTGCCGGCCCATGTGACCCTGCTCGAGCCAGCAGCACGCCGTCACGGCGCCAGCGTCATGGACTTGCTCGGAGCGGTCGTCGTCGCCGCGGCCCATGAGCACAACACCTACGTCGCCGAATCCGACCCGGAGGCGCCCGCGCTGAGCGGTGATAGACCGGCCCGTTCGGCCGCGCCCCACGTCGATGAATTGGGACCAGCGCTCGTGGAAGCTGTCCGTCGCCGCGATGGTCTGCCGCGAATCGCGCAGGCTATCGCCGCGCCGGCGGTACGGAATACGGGCGTGCTCGACAGCGAAACTGAGCTTTTACGCAGGTGCATTGTCGAGATACAGGATTCGG
The DNA here is from genome assembly GCF_001666955.1 of Mycobacterium sp. E735. Classification (NCBI taxonomy): domain Bacteria; kingdom Bacillati; phylum Actinomycetota; class Actinomycetes; order Mycobacteriales; family Mycobacteriaceae; genus Mycobacterium; species Mycobacterium sp. E735. Next base: position 12,399 of record NZ_LZIX01000077.1, read on the forward strand.
TTCTCTCGGCGTATCCGGATCACGACGCGGCGGCGGTCGCAGACTGGATGCTGTTGGCGGCTATCGAGGCCCTGATAGATGGGCATCAGTATCTCGCGAACTATCACATGGCGTGGTTCGCCGTAACCAGCATCTAGGGCAGTGCGCGATTCGCGAATTGCAGAGTGAATAGCGAATGTAGGCAGCTATGCCAAACTGATTAGGTAGCCGATCGCGAGTGTGTGAGCGCACACAAAGCGGTCGTGGGTTCTGGGGAGGTGTAGGCATGACCGGAGGCGATGGCACCGTCAAGAGCTCCCCGTGGATCCTGGGCGGGTTGTCCGGTGCGCCCGAAGCGCCGACGCCAATGCCCTTCCCGGTGTCCGCAGGTGGAACCAGCCCGACCGACGGGTGGCGAGGAGTTCTCGAAACCGCCGCCAACGGCGGCGTACCAAAAGACGCCGCCGACGCGGCAGCCGCGGACGCGGACCGCCGTGCACGCGCCGCCGATGCCGCCGCGAAATTCCCCGCCAACGAAGCTGAATCCCAGCAGCAGATGCAGAACGTGGGCCAGCAAGCGCCACAGATGATGCAACAGATGCTGCAAAGCATCACGGGAGCACTCGGTGGCGCGGTCGGCGGCATCATGGGCCCGTTGACGCAGCTGCCGCAACAGGCGATGCAGGCCGGCCAGAGTGCGCTCCAGCCGCTGATGAGCGCGGTTCAGGGCGGCGCTCACGGTGCCGGCCTCGCCGACGAGTCACATCTGGTTGACAGCGTCGGCCCAGGCGCCGGAGCCGGCGGCGGCGCGGGGTTGGGCGGTGGGGGCGCGGGTCTCGGTGGCGGTGGGGGCACAACCCCGGCCAGCTCGCTGGGTCCGCCTCCCGTGCCGAGTTCCTCCCCGCCGACGACTCCGGCCGGGGCCGCGAAGGCCGTCCCCACGCCACCGGTCAGTGGCGCGCCGACGATGTCCGGGCAGACCGGCATGGGTGGCATGGGGATGATGCCCCCCGGCGCGATGGGCGGGCACGGCGAAGGCGGCAACAAAGACAAGCCGCCCGAGAAGCGCATCTCGGCCCCGGGCGTCCCTAACGGCCAGCCGGTCAAGGGTCGCCTGACGATGCCACCCAGCGCTCCCGGTCCCAAGCCGGGCGAGGAAAAACCCACCGTCGTCACCAACCGGCCCAATCGGCGAATCGTGATCATGCCCGCCGAGGACGAGCCGAAGGAATAGCCCGCGGCTGCAGCGCCATTCCCACTCCGCCCGGAGGTGAGTGGTTGGGGCATGCGTCCGCCAGTAGTGTCGCTACGTAATCAAGCGAGTTCGGGTCACTCGTTATTGACAGCGGAACCGCGGATTCGTGCATGCTATTGACACGGGTTTTCCGCGGCCAGAGGGTGTGGGAGTAGCTCGGGTGTCCAGGACGGATGGACGCAAAGGGGACCAGGGTGGGGCAGTCGTTGACTGATCCGCTGACGATGCAGGCGGTGACGGCGTTGGCTCGTGGCCACGGCTTGTTCGCGCGCGAACTCGTCGCCGCTCCGGTCGCCGGCGCACACGAACAAGTCGAATTCAGGACCGACGGTCTTCCCACCGCCGCGGCGAAACGGTCGGCAAGCGCAATGGATGAATTGCGCCGATCCGCCGGCACCGACCGCATGCTCGCGCGAATCCTCGCGACGGCGCGTGCCGGCCACGGTGACTCACGAACGGCGACGCGGCGAGTCCTGGACGACGCGATGGCCGACACGACGTCACCCGCAGATACCCCGCTGGCCCGCCGCGAGGCGATGGCCCGCATGGCGGCCAGGCTGCGCACCCAGCACCGGCACATCCTGAACACCCGCCGACGGGCTCGGCTGCTGGCCCTTCGAATAAGGCGGCTGCGCTACCGACAAAGGCGGACAACAATGCGAGGCGAGCAGGGCGGCGGACGACCGGCGGTGGTCGCGGCGATCCGCAAAGCCTTGGATATCAAGGGCATCCACGACCCTGCGGCGCGCGCCCGCTGGGAGCGCGGCATGGATCTGGTGGCACGCCGCGAGTCCAACTACAACGCCGGCGCGGTCAACGACTGGGACTCCAACGCCGCGCGGGGCACGCCGAGCAAGGGCGCCTGGCAGTTCATCGGGCCAACCTTCGCGGCCTATCACGAGCCGGGAACGTCCCGCGACATCCACAATCTCGTGGCGCAGGCGTGCGCGTTCATCAACTATGCGATGGGCCGCTACGGCGTCTCCGCCGACGCGTCGAACCTGGCCGATCGGATTCAGCAGGCCGATCCTCGCCGAGCACCCAAGGGGTACTGAGCATGCCGCTGAGCTTGTCGAACCGCGACCAGAATTCCGGTCATCTGTTCTACAACCGACGATTGCGGGCGGCGACCACCCGGTTCTCGGTGCGCATGAAGCACGACGACCGGAAGCAGACCGCCGCGTTGATGTTGTCGATCCTGTTGGTGGCCATCGCCTCCGGGTGGATGCTCCTCCTGAACGTCCTGAAACCTACTGGCGCCGTGGGTCAATCGGCGATCATCGGCGACCGCGACTCCGGCGCCGTCTACGCCCGCATCGACGGCCGGCTCTACCCGGCCCTGAACCTGACATCCGCACGGCTGGCCACCGGCACGGCGAACCCACCGACGTGGGTCAAGCGCAGCGAGATCGCGAAGTATCCGACGGGCCCGCTGATCGGTATCCCCGGCGCCCCGGCGGCGATGCCGGTGAACCGCGGGGCGATTTCGGCGTGGGCCGTGTGCGACACGGCCGGCCGCCCGCGCAGCGGGGAGAAGCCGGTCGTCACGTCCATCGCGGGCCCGCTCAACGGGGGCGACCGCGCGGCACCGATGGCCGAGGATGCCGGTGTGCTCGCGACGTTCGAGGGCAATACGTACGTGATCTGGGGCGGAAAACGCTCACAGGTCGATCCGGCCAGCAGGGCGATCACCCTAAGCTTGGGGCTGGACCCTGGAGTGACGTCACCGGTGGAGATTTCGCGCGCCCTGTACGACGGGCTGCCGGCGACCGAGCCACTGCGGGTCCCCGACGTCCCCCAGGGGGGCACGCCGTCGACCTGGGTTTCGGGATCACAGGTGGGCGCGGTGTTGCAGGCCCAAACCGCCGGCGGCGGCAAGCAGTTCTATGTGCTGTTGCCCGACGGGGTGCAGAAGATCACGAGCTTCGTCGCCGATCTGCTCCGCAGCGCCAACTCCTACGGGGCCACGGCACCCCGGGTGGTGACCCCCGACGTGCTGGTCAACATCCCGCAGGTGAATTCCCTGCCCGTCGACTACTACCCGACCAAGCGCCTGAATTTCGTTGACACTGAGGCTAATCCGACCACGTGCGTCGGTTGGGAGAAGGGCTCGACGGATCCGCAGGCCCGCGTCGTGATCTACAACGGGCGGGGGCTTCCGGTGTACTCCTACCTGGACGACAGGATCGTGCACCTGGTGCGCGACGACCGCGACCCGGCATCCGTGGTCGCCAACCAGGTCCTGGTGCTGCCGGGAGCGGCGAACTTCGTCACCTCGACGGGCGGGGTGATCACGTCGGATTCCCGGGAATCGATGTTCTGGGTGTCCGACAACGGCGTGCGGTTCGGCATCGCCGCCAACGACGACACGATGCGTGCGCTCGGGCTCGATCCGGCCTCGGCGGTGCAGGCGCCGTGGCCGTTGCTGCGCACTTTTGCTGCGGGCCCGGAATTGTCGCGGGAGGCCGCGCTCGTGGCGCGCGACACCGTGCCGGCGCTCGGCAAGGCCGCTGTCGTGACGACGTCGGCGAAGGTGGGAGGTTAGGGGATGTCCAAGAAAGCGTTTCCCATCAACCGGGTCAAGATCGAACCGCCCAAACCCGTTCGGGTAGCACCGAATGCGCCGATCGCCCTGCCGGAGCGCGAGCCGCGCAACATCTGGGTGATGATCGGGGTGCCGGCCCTGATCGTCGCGCTCATCGGCACCATCGTCATGCTCTACGTCTCCGGGGTGCGAAGCCTGTCCACCGGGTTCTTCCCGTTGATGGGCATCGGCGCGTTCAGCATGCTGGCGTTCTCCGGGCGGTTCGGGCGCGCGCGCAAGATCACTTGGGGCGAAATGGAAAAGGGCCGCCGCCGCTACCTGCGCGACCTCGACAGCAACCGCGACGAGATCCAAAGCGCGGTCTGCGCGCAGCGCGAATGGCAGAACGCGGTGCACTCGGATCCTCGCGGGCTCGGAGCGATCATTGGCGGCCCGCGGATGTGGGAACGCGGTCGTGGTGACACGGACTTCCTGGAGGTGCGGCTCGGCACCGGTGTGCAGCACGCACCCGACTCGGTGCTGTCGGTCACCTGGCCCGACATCGCCTCCGATGAGGAACTCGAACCCGTCACCGGACAGGCGCTGCGCGATTTCATCCTGGAACAGCGCAAGATTCGCGACATCGCCAAGGTGGTCAACCTGCGGTCGGCGCCGGGCTTCAGCTTCGTCGGCGAAGACCTCGACCGAATGCGCTCGCTGCTGCGGTCCGTGCTGTGCTCGCTGGCCGTGTTCCACAACCCGCGCGACCTGAAATTGATGGTCGTCACCCGCAATCCGGAAGTGTGGTCGTGGATGGTGTGGCTGCCGCACAACCTGCACGACGAGCTGTTCGACGCATGCGGCTTTCGGCGGCTGGTGTTCGCCACCCCTGAAGAGCTGGAGGAAACCCTCGGCGCAGAGCTGCACATGAAAGGTAAGCGCGGCGCGTGGACGCCGATGGCGGCGGCCAGTCCGACCGCGATGGGATCGGCCCTCGAAACCGGCTCCACCACAGTTGATCTGGGTCCGCACCTGGTGATCGTCGACGACAACACCGGCAGCCCCGACGCGTGGGAGAGCGTGGTCGGTCAGGTCGGCAAGGCGGGCATCACCCTGCTGCGCATCGCATCACGGGTGGGCACCGGGGTGGGGTTCGCCCAGGACCAGGTCTTCGAGATGACCGAGCGGCACGGCCCAACCGCCAACGGCGAAGTCAGATTCGGCTTCGGCCGCAACGGATTCGACGCCGACGGCGAAGACGGACGCCCGGCGCCCCTGCTGCGGGTGCGCGACAAATTCTTCGCCCACGCCGACCAGCTGTCGATTCACCGCGCCTACCGGTATGCGCGGGCGATGGCGCGGTGGTCACCGACGAGCCGTAGCGAGATCGCCGATTCGGCCGGCGGCGCCGCGGAGTTGCTGCGCGGGCTGGGCATCATCGACCCCCGCGAGCTGGACGTCGACCGGCTGTGGGCCGAGCGGCGCGGCCGCGGCGACGAGCGGTGGTGCGAAATCCCGGTCGGCGCCAAGCCCACCGGCGAGCTGCAGAACATCATCATTCGCGCGAAGGACTTCGGCGGCTTCGGTTTTCACTCCGTGGTCATCGGCACCAGTGGCTCGGGCAAGTCGGAGTTCTTCCTCTCGCTGGTGTACGGCATTGCGCTGACGCACTCCCCGGAGACGTTCAACGTCATCTTCGTCGACATGAAGTTCGAATCGGCGGCCCAGGACATCCTGGGCATCCCGCATGTGGTCGCCGCCCTGTCGAATCTCGGCAAGGACGAGCGGCATCTGGCCGAGCGGATGCGCCGCGTCATCGACGGCGAGATCAAGCAGCGCTATGAGTTGTTCACCTCGGTGGGTGCCCGCGACGCCAACGACTACGAGGAGATCCGGCTCGCCGGTCGCGATCTCCCCCCGGTGCCCGTCCTGCTCGTCATCGTCGACGAATACCTGGAACTCTTCGCCAACCACGAGAAGTGGATCAACCTGATCATCCACATCGGGCAGGAGGGCCGCGGCGCCAACGTGTTCTTCATGTTGGGCGGGCAGCGCCTGGACCTGTCGTCGCTGCAGAAAGTCAAGTCCAACATCGCGTTCCGTATCGCGCTGCGCGCGGAGTCCGGCGACGACAGCCGCGAGGTGATCGGGTCGGACGCCGCCTACCACCTGCCGTCGAAGGAAAACGGCTTCGCGCTACTGAAGGTGGGGCCGCGAGACCTGGAACCGTTCCGGTGCTTCTACCTCTCGGCGCCCTTCGTGGTGCCGAAGGCCAAGGAGGTGTCGACCACGGTCGACATGACGTTGACCAAGCCCCGGCTCTACAACTGGCTGTATCAGCCGCTCGAGGAATCGGACGCAGCGGCGCTCCAAGCGGCCGCCGCCGTCGACGCCGAACCCGACGAATTCCTCTACCACGACGACGGTTTCAAGAGAAAGAAGATCGTCGACGTGCTGCGGGAGTCGCTGCATCAGGTCCCACACCGGTCACCGCGGCGGCCGTGGCTGGAGCCGCTGGAGGACCCCGAGCCCATCGATACCCTGGTGGCCGCCTACCGGGGCAAGCCGTGGCATGTCGACTACGGCGAGAACCCGGGGCTGATGTTCCCGGTGGGCGTGATGGACATCCCAGAAGAGTCCAAGCAGGTGGTCCACGCCGTCGATGCGCTGCGCAGCAACGTCATCGTGGTGGGGGCCAAGCAGCGCGGTAAGACGACCACCCTGATGACGCTGATGTCCTCGGCGGCAACGATGTACACCCCGGCGCGCGTCACGTTCTTCTGCATCGGCGGTGCGACCCTGGCGCAGGTGGCCTCGCTCCCGCACGTCACCGACATCGTGTCACCGAAGGACGCCGAGGGCATCGAGCGGATCTTGAGCAGCATGGACGCCCTGATCGACGCGCGCGAGGACTCGTTCCGGCGGCTGAGGATCGACCTCGACGGCTTCAGGGAGCGCCGGTTCGGTCCGGGGAGCGACGGCCTGGGCGGCACCGACCCCAACGACCCGTTCGGCGACGTCTTCGTGGTGGTCGATGACTATGACGACGTCTACTCGAAAGACACCATCCTGGGCGATCGGATCATCTCGCTGAGCAGCCGCGGTCCCGAGTACGGCGTGCACGTGATGTGCAGCGCCGGCGGCTGGATCCACGGCCAGCGGCAGAGCCTGTTGCAAAACGCCACGGCGCGAATCCAATTGCGGCTGGCCGACCCGAGCGAGAGCCAGATGGGGCATTCGTCCCTCGAGTCGCGGGACGCCGCGCGGCGGACGCTGAATCGTCCGGGCTTCGGACTGACCGACAGCCTGCACGAGTTGCGCATCGGGGTACCGGCCCTCTCCGACCCCGCGACCGGCGCGCTGGTGAGCATCGTCGACGTCGGCGCGCGGATCGCCGATGTGGCGGGCGTGACGAAACACGCGACGCTGCAGCGGCTTCCGCAGCGGGTGGAGTTGCGGGCGATTCTCGAGTACGCCGCCGCACATCCGAGCGGTGACGACCTGTCCATCGCTTTCGCGATCGGGGAGCGCCATGAACTGGGCCCAGTTCCGCTCAAGCTGCGGGAGAGCCCAGGGCTGATGATCCTGGGCCGGCAGGGCTGCGGGAAGACGCTGTCGCTGGTTTCCATCGGCGAGGCGGTCATGAGCCGGTTCAGCCCGGAGGAGGCGCAGCTGACGCTGATCGATCCGAAGACGGCACCGCACGGTCTGCGGGATTTGAGCGGACCGGGGTATGTGCGGGCGTATGCCTATGACCAAGACGAGATCGATGAGGTGATCACGGCGCTCGCACAACAGATCCTGCTGCCCCGGCTGCCCCCCAAGGGACTGAGCCAGGAAGAGCTGCGTGCGCTCAAGCCCTGGGAGGGGCCACGGCATTTCGTGCTGATCGACGATGTCCAAGACCTGCGTCCCGATCAGAGTTACCCGCCCAAACCGCCGGTGGGGGCGGCGCTGTGGAAGCTGATGGAACGTGCCCGGCAGATCGGGCTGCACGTGTTCACCACCCGCAACAGCGCGAACTGGGCGACGCTGCAGATGGATCCGTGGATGAGGTTCCAGAACTCGGCAAAGGTCGCGCAGCTCTACATGGACAACGACCCGCAGAACCGGATCAACCGGATGGTCCGGGCCCAAGCGCTGCCGCCGGGGCGCGGTCTGATGGTGGGCGCCGACGGCGACGTCGAAGGTGTGCTGGTCGGGATGCCGGCTACCGCGCTGCAGCAGTAGCGGCCGTAACCGGCCGCCGCAACGGCGTTTTCACCCCAACGCCGACCCGGCGAGGTAGCCCGCGCGGCCACCAGAACCAACGGCCCAGCAGCGCAACGATGGCCGGCACGACGAACGCGCGCACGACCAGGGTGTCCAGCAACAGCCCGACCGCGATGGTGCTGCCGATTTGAGCGATGCTGAGCACGCTGCTGCTGAGCAATGCCAGCATCGTCAGCCCGAAGACGATGCCGGCCACGGTGACCACCCCGCCCGTGCCACCGAATGCGCGGATGATGCCGGTCTTGAGGCCCGCAGACGCTTCGTGTTTGATGCGCAGCGCCAGGAGGAGGTTGTAGTCCGCGCCGACGGCGATCAGCGCGATGAACGCGATCGGGGCGACGGCCCAGTGCAGATCGTGGTGGAGCAGGTGTTGCCAGATCAGCACGCTGGCCCCGACCGCCGACGCGTACGAGGTGACGACCGTCCCGACGACGACCAATCCCGCGACTGGGCTGCGCAGCATCGCCGTGACGATCAAGAAGATGAGGACCAGCGCGGCGCCGACGAGCAGCTTGGTGTCGGCTGCGACGAAGCGCTGCAGGTCGGCAGTCACCGGGCCGACGCCGGCAAGGTCGACCTCCACCGGCGTCAGGGTGCCTTCCTTGGTGGCCTCTTTGATGGCGGCGCGGACCAGGTCCGCCCGCTTGGCGCCGTCACCGCCCCACTCCGAGCCTTCGCCATAGACGAGTAGGTAAGCCGCGCGGCCGTTTTCGGAGAGCAGGTGGCCCAACGCGGCGGTGTAGCGCGGATCCGTCAACGCCCGTTGCGGCAGGTAGAAGTCCGCCGCCGCACTGCCCTGAAACTGCGTCGCGATCTCGTCCAGGTAGTCGGTCAACTGTCGCATTTGCGGTCCGAGGGTGTCCGACAGGCTCAGCAGGTCATGGGTAGCCGAACGTGCCTGCGCCAAAGCGGCTTTCATCGACGCGACGCTCTGGGGCAGGCTGGCCATCGCAGCGGCGGCCGTGTTGGAGCCGCTGGTCAACTTCGCGGTGCCCGCGTCCAGGCGTGCCGAGGTCCGCACCAGGCTGTCGACCGGCTGAAGCACTCGATCGACCGTCGAGCAGATGGGATTGCCCGCACAGTCTGGGGTCCGCCCGACGAAGTCCCGCAACGGGTCGAGATAGCCGGACACGGTCGTGACGTTGCGCTGCAGCCCGTCCATACCGGCGCGCATGTCTTCGGCGGCACCGGACATGTCGGCCAATCCCGCACTGCCACCGCGTAGTCCATTTCCGAGGCCGTCGATGGCAAGCTCCGTCCGCGCCAGCGCGCCGTCCAGTTCGGAGACCCGCTTCAGGCGTTGGGCCAGCGAGTCGACGGTGTCCCCGAACTGACGCCCGAGCACGCCCGCCTGATAGGTCAACGTTGCCTGTTCGGGAACCTTGCCGTCGGGCCGGCTGGCGGATTGCACCGCGCGCACGCCCGGTACGGCCATGATGTGGCGCGTGATTCGCTCGATGGCTATCAGGCCGGCCGGGTTGCGCAGGTCATGGTCGGCCTGGATCGCGATGACATCGGGCAACAGCGCATTGGCGGCGAAATGCCGGTCGGCACTGACGTAGCCGCGGTTGGAGTCGGTCGACGACGGCGTGGCGGCGGGTTCGTTGAAGCCGACCCGGAATCCGCCCAGCGGTAGGGCAATCAAGAGGGTTAACCCGCCCGCGGTGGCCAGGATCGGCCCCGGCCAGCGCGCGACCGCCGTGCCGACGCGCCGCCAGCGTCGCGCCGTCCTTGACGGGCGTGGTTCGAGGTAGCCCCGCCGGATGGCGAGGCTCATGAGTGCGGGCGTCAGCGTCAGCGCCGCGACCATAGTCACCACAATGCCGATGGCGCAGGGCAATCCGGCGCTCCGGAACGACCCGACATTGGCGAACACCAGGCACGCCAGCGCCACCGACACGGTCAGCGCCGACCCGATCACGACGGGGGCGATGGAACGGTAGGCCTGCGTCAACGCCTCGGTCGGTGCGACGCCGCCGCGGCGCGCCTCGTGGTAGCGGCCAACCAGAAAGATGGCGTAGTCGGTGCCCGCACCCAGCGTCATGGCCGCCATGAGCGCAACCGAAAACAACGATACTTCAACCACATTGGACTGGCCCAGGGCGGCGACGACGGCGCGGGCCAAGGCCAGGGCGAGCCCGACGGAGATCAGCGGAATTCCGGCCGCGATCGGGGATCGATACACCATCAACAGCAAGAGCAGGATGAGACCGATGGTGGCGGCGGTGATTCCGAGCATCTGTCGATCGATCGCGGAGAATTCGTCGACGATGGTGGCGCCTGGTCCGGTGACATGGGCTTCGAGGCCGGCCGGCGGCGCGAGCTTCTGGATGGTGGCGCGGACAGCGTTCACCGAATCGCGCGCCTGCGCCGTGCCCAGCATTCCGGCCAGCCGGACCATGACGCTGACCGCTCGCCCGTCGGAGCTCTGCGCACCGGCGGCCGTCGCGGGCTGTGACCACAGGTCCGTCACCGCATAGACGTGCCGCCGGTCGGAGCCCAGCGCCGCGGCCAGCGCCTCATAGAACTGCCGGTCGCGTGGGGTCAGCCGTTGATTGCGTTCCAGCACAACATAAACGAAGTTGTTGCTCGGCGTCTGGTCGAACAGCTGAGCGGCACGCGAGGCCGCGACGGCACTCAGCGCGTTGGTGGGCATGAAGGATCGGGCATGTGAGTCGACCACCCGCTCGAGTTGGGGAACGGCCAGGTTGGCGGCACCGGCCGCCAGGACCCACAGCCCGACGATCAGGACCGCGTACCGAGCGGTGAATCGCGAGATCAGTCCCGGAATGTCATGCAACGGTCTGCCGATCGCCGCTCGGTCCGCCGAAGAGACCCACCGCCACATGCTCGCCGCGCGTCAGCGAGCGCACTCGCAGCGACCGCCGGGAGCCGATCCGCACCAGTGCGTGCAGCCCGGGTTCGGCGGTTTCGAGATCGGCCCGCACCTGTTCGGCAGCCACGCCCTCGTGCGCGGCCTGGTCCAGCTTGGCCACCAGCATGGTCATCCAGCGCTGTCCCAGCGAAAGCAGCAGGCCCTCCTCGCCACCGAACAACCGGGATATCTCGGGTGAGTCGGCGACCACCGCGAGCGCCCGCTCGGCGTCGGCCTCGGCGGCTTTGATCACTTCGGCCATGAAGGCCATTCGGTCGTGCAGCAGTGTCCATGTCATGACTGAAACGCTAGGAAAACGGTGACCCCTTGCGCGTCGTGCCGAAGTGCAGTCTTTGCCTCCTACCACGGGCGGAGGCGATTGCCGACCACGGCATGATGTCCGCAGGTGGCGTACTCTTTTACGATTGGACGATGTTGCGTGCTGCAACGGGATACCTGCGCGAACAGTTTCGCCGACGAAGTGAGCTGATTCCGGTCGGCATCACCTGGGCGTCGTTCGTAGCCGTCGACGCCAACGAGGTGGCGGGCGGGGTGATCGCGATTCTGCAGCGGCCCACCGCTGACCTCCCCGTCGCGGTGGCCGCGTTCGCGTTGTCGATCTCACCCACGTTGTTGTTCTTCTTCCGCAACATGAAGCTGAGTCCGCTGCTGATGTGGGCGACCTGGTCGACGGCCACGGCCATGCTTCTGTTCGGAACCTCGACGCCCATCCACGCCGATTTCGCTCCGGCGCTGCTGGTGATGATGGTGCTGTCGGTGACGACGCTGACCTCCGTCATGGGTGGCCTGTTGGCCGCCGCCTCGGCGGCGGCCATGCTGCTCGCCGCGTCCGCGCTGCACCGCTTGGACGCGGTGGTGCTGTACCTGGGTTTCGTCGGTGCGGGGTGGCTGCTCGGCTACATCATGCGGACTCAACGGCTGCTGCTGGCCGAACAGATCGAGGCGCAGAAGCTGTTGGCCGAGCACGCCGCCGCCGATGAGCGGCGTCGCATCGCCCGCGAGGTGCACGACGTGATCGCCCACTCGCTGAGCATCACCCTGCTGCACGTGACCGGTGCGCGCCGAGGACTGCAGCAAGACCGCGACGTCGACGACGCGGTCGAGGCGCTCGAACAGGCCGAGCGCCTGGGCCGGCAGGCGATGGCCGACATCCGCCGCACCGTCGGACTGCTGGACAACTCGCCGACCAAGGCGGCCCAAACGACGCCCGAACCCGGGATGGACGATGTGGGGGTCCTGGTCGCGGACTTCCAGCGGGCCGGCCTAAACGTGACGCTGAGCATCGACGGAGCCACCGAACGCGTCTCGGCGGCGGTCGGTCTGGCGCTGTACCGCATCGCGCAAGAATCGCTGGCGAACATCGCCAAACACGCGCCCGACTCGAAATCGGCGGTGACGCTGGCGGTCTCGTCCGCGTCGGCGAGGATCACAGTCGACAACCGGTTACCGGTGGCGATCGCGGCCCCGCAATCCGCCGAGGGCCGCGGCCTGCGTGGCATGCGCCAGCGCGTCGAGCTGCTGGGCGGGGCGATCGACGCCGGGCCGACCGAGGATGGATGGTCGGTGCGCGCCGACATCCCGCTGCACGAGGGTGACACCGGATGGCGCCCGTGGTGGTGCAAGGCGTGATCCCGAACATCGCGGAAATCCCCGAAATCAGCGTCCTTCTCGTCGACGACCAGGACCTGGTGCGGTCGGGGTTGCGCCGGATCTTGCGCCGCAAGGACGGCTTCGTCATCGTCGCGGAATGCGCCGACGGTGACGAGGTGCCGGCCGCGGTTGAAGCACATCGACCCGATGTGATCGTGATGGATCTGCGCATGCGCCGGGTCGACGGCATCGAGGCGACGCGCCGGCTCGGGGGGACGCCGCCGGTCCTGGCCCTGACCACCTTCAACGAGGACGAGTTGCTGTCCGAGGCGTTGCGCGCCGGGGCGGCCGGGTTCGTGCTCAAGGACTCGTCCGCCGAGGAACTGATTCGCGCCGTGCGCGCGGTTGCCAGAGGCGACAGCTACCTGGATCCCGCGGTCACCGCGCGCGTGCTCACCACGTACCGCAAAGCCGCTCCCGGTCCGCGCGGCACGGCGATCGGCGGATTGACGACTCGCGAGCTCGACGTGCTCACGTTGATGGGCAAGGGTCTGTCCAACGGCGAGATCGCCGACGAGCTCTGCATTTCCGGCGTCACGGTCAAGAGCCATATCGGCCGAATTTTCGGAAAACTCGATCTGCGGGATCGGGCGGCGGCGATCGTGTACGCCTACGACAACGGCATCGTCGTTCCGCGCTGAGCGCTACAGAGGCGCGCCCTGCTCCGCCAGGTTCAGCATGGCGTACGCCATGCACATGAGAAGGTTCAGCACCACCAGGACCAGCCCGGCGAAAATCAGTGAGCGGGCACCTTGGCGCTTCAGCCGCTTGTACCGCGCGGCCCGTGTTTCACGGTCGAGCTGCAGAGCGATGAGCGCGAAATTGACGTCCATCACTTCATGGGCCGCCAGGGGCGCCCCCGCCAGCATTTCCCGGACACGGTCGGGTGCCGTTCGGACACCGACGCGTTCGAAGTTCTGACACATTCGGCGCGCGCGTCTTCGCGCGAGTGGTTCATATCGCATCTGCAGCTGATGCGCGAGTTGCCCTCTGTCGTCCCCCCACGGGTTTGACGGGGTCATCACGAGATGGATTCTAAATCGCATCGGACCGATTACGGCGTGTCTACACGGATTATGTTGTGGGCGATTGATTCGCCGTGCCGCCACTCATCCGCTCGGATTGGGATAGGTCCAGATAGCGCTCCAGGTTGCGATGCATATTGATGACCCGCCGCTCCTCGCTGGACAGCACCAAGTGAGTGAAGCCCGGTTGGTGCAGGCCGCGCTGGAGGCCCGCGAGCACCTGGATGTCCTGCGTCAGCACCACGCCGGGCTCGGCCTCGCCGGCGGTCACCCGGACGTCGGTCGGCTTGGCGCGCGGTGAGCCGGGCGGCATTCGGGTCATCAAGAACATCACCAGCTCACCATGATCCGGATCGGGGCCGGGCCGCGAGCACATTACGGTGAGGTGGTCTGCGTTGGTCAGCAGCGTCATGTTGGGGAAGACGTTGTACTGGTGCAGCCGGGTGATCCGGTCCGTGTCGGCCCAATCGAGGTCTACCCCGCGGCTGGCGGCAAACGCCCGGGTGTGCTCGGCGATTAGGTCCTGGACCGTCTGCCCGGGCCGGCGTTCGCCGGCGGGAAAGGGCGTGAGCTCGGCGGCGCCCATCAGCGCGCCCTGCGTGTACACATAAGCGTCCCAGACCTCTTCGTCGCTGAGCCGGCCCTCGAAGCGGGGGCTCTGCACGCCGTAGGGTTGGTCGGATTTGCCGGTGTGACCCCAGATCTGTTGGGGCGCATGAATGTCGTCGACGCAGCGCAGCAACTCGGGGTGCAGCGTCTGAATGTGGTAGGTCTCGCTGTAGCCGTCGGCGATCGTCTTCCAGTTGGCGTCGACCTCGACGGTCAGTGTCGCGTAGCAACGGAAGTCGCTCAGCCGGCACCAGGCGATGTCGTCGGGCACCGCCTCCAGATACTCGAGGAGCGGCATCGCACCGAGGTCGAGGTTGACGAAGACCAGTCCGGCCCAGCTGTCCACCCGGACCGGCACCAGAGGGAAGTCCGACATCTTGAGTGACCCGAAGCCCTTGCGGTTGGGCACCCGCTTGAGCGTGCCGGCCAGGTCCCAGGTCCACCCGTGATAGCCGCACTTGAGCTCCCGCAGCCCGGAGCCCGAGCCCACACACACCGAGTTGCCGCGGTGGCGGCACGCGTTCTGAAAGGCGCGCAGCACGCCGTCGCCGTCGCGAACGATCAGCACCCCGTACGGTCCGCACCGGTACTCGAAGTAGTCGCCGGGCTCGGCGACGTGGTCCACCATGCACGCGAGCTGCCAGACCTTCGGCCACATTCGCGCGACCTCGAGCGCGGCGAACTCCGGCGAGTAGTACCGCTGCGCCGGCACCAGGGTGGGGCTCTCCGGCGGGGTGCCGATCGCGTCCTCTCCAGAAGGGGGGCAGGTGCGGGTCTGGTTGCCGGCGGGCGCGTTCATGCGCGGGCCCTAACGCGCTCCCCGCACCAAACGGCCGGGGCGCGCCCCGGTGTCGACGTCGTGGCGCCGCGTCACGGTCCCGCTGACGATCGTGGCGGCGTAACCGCTGGCTCCCTGCAGGATCCGGTTGCCGCCGGCCGGCAGGTCGAAGGCCATCGCCGCGGGGTGCAGCGTCAGGGCGTCCATGTCGATGACGTTGATGTCGGCCTTCTTGCCCTTCTCGATGGTGCCGCGGTCGGTGAGGCCGAACAGGTGGGCCGTGTCGCGCGATTGCTTACGGATCACGTACTCCAGCGACAGCTTGTCGCCCCGGCGCCGGTCGCGGGCCCAATGGGTCAGCAGGAACGTGGGATACGAAGCGTCGCAGATCATCCCGCAGTGGGCGCCGCCATCGGAAAGCCCGAGCACACCGGCCGGGTGCAGCAGCATTTCCCGGATCGCGTCGCAATTGCCGTCGGCGTAGTTGAACAGTGGCAGCATCAGCATGGCGGTCGCGTTCCGCTCGAGCATGAGGTCGTAGAGCGTGGACAACGGGTCCTCGCCGCGGGCCGCAGCGATGGCGGCGACGGTGCGTTCGGGGGTGGGCTCGTAATCGGGCGGATCGCCCAGCGCGTACAGCCGCTTGAGCGAATGCTGCACCAGGGCGAACATCCCGTCGAACAACAGCGTCGGGTCGGCGGGCAGGTCCTCATCGGCCAGGATGGCGGCCTTCACCGCCGGGTCGGCCAGGCGCTGCGCGAGTTCTTCGCGGCTGCATTCGGCCGCCAGCCGGCGGTAGGTGGGCCGGTGGCTGAAGCCGTGATGACCCTGGAACCCGATCATCATCCCGAACGGTCGGGCCGCGACCTGCGGGTAGAGGCGGGCGCCCTCGGCGTGCGCGTCGGCGGACAGGTCGAGCATCTCGCGCCACAGGTTGGGATCGGCGTCGACCTGGATCAGCGCGAAGGACACCGGCCTGTCGATCTCAGCGCTCAACCGGCGCATCCAGTCCAGTTCTTTCTTGGGCGCGACGATGTCCTCGCCCGCGGAGCCTTGCGGCGCCAGCTCGAAGACGGCCTGACCACCGGCGGCCATGGCCCGCCCGAGCCCGAACAGCTCATCCTCGGCGGCGAACGTGCCGGGCACGGGTTCACCGTCCATGGCGCGGTGCCCCATCGTGCGCGACGTCGAAAACCCCAGAGCGCCGGCCTCGATCGCCTCCCGGACCAGCCGGCCCATCGCCTCGATGTCGTCGGGCGTCGCTGGTTCGTTGCGGGCCCCGCGCTCGCCCATCGCGTAGGCGCGGATGGCGCCGTGCGCGACTTGGCTGCCCACGTCAATGGAGAACTTCTGCTTGCCGATCGCGTCGAGGTATTCGGGATAGGTCTCCCAGCCCCAGGTGATGCCCTCGGTCAGCGCGGTGCCGGGGATGTCCTCGACGCCCTCCATCAACTCGATCAGCCACTGCTCGGTGCCGGGCCGCACCGGGGCGAAGCCCACGCCGCAGTTGCCGGTCACGATGGTGGTGACGCCGTGACCGCTGGACGGCTCGAGCAGGCCATCCCAGCTCACCTGGCCGTCGTAGTGGGTGTGGATGTCGACGAAGCCGGGGGCCACCACATGCCCCGTGGCGTCGATGGTTTCGGCGGCTTCCCCGCCCAGCGCCGGGTCGTCGGCGCCGCGGCGGACGACGTCGACGATTTTGCCGTCCTTGATGCCGATGTCGGCGTGATAGCGCTCCGCGCCGGTGCCGTCGACGACGGTGCCACCAACGATCTTCAGGTCGAACATGTGACTCTCCTTGCCGGAACGGGCAACAGGCGCGAACGAGACTCGCAGCATTACGCTACGGCTAGTAGCGTAACTCTTGCGGCGGGCATCGCAATAGGTTCGGGCGATCTTTCTGTCAGAGCGAACTCTTCAGCGCCGAGACCGTCTCCAGATCGTCGAGGGCCACGACACCGCGCCGCAGCCCTTCCATGGCGACGTCTTCGACCTGCATGCCGCCCATTCCCGCGGTGATCAGGGGGGCCACGTAGGCGTATAGCGCTGCCTGGCGGAACCGCAGCCACAGGTCATCGCGGTCCAGGGTCGGGCCACCGGCCGCCGCGAGGGCACGGCGGTAGTCGTCGAGCAGCTCGCGCTGGGTGGCTCGGCGGTCCTCGGGGTCGAGGCTGGTGATCAGCGTGTAGGCGAGCTCGCGCGACGGGTGCCCGCGCCGCACCGCCTGCCAGTCCAGCAGCCCGGCCTTGCCGCCGTGGAAGTACATGTTGCCGGGGTGGGCGTCGCCGTGCATGACGGTGTGCGGGGGAGTGTCGATGAGAGCGGCGACCGCGCGGTAATTGTCGGCGATGAAACGGCCGTTCTCGACGGGGATCTCGGTGCGGTCGGCGAGGCGCTTGATCGAGGCGTGCATCAGCGAGCCGGTCAGCAGGGAAGTGACGTCGCCGGACGGCGTGTAGAGCCAGCCCAATGGACCGCGCCCGTCCCGGGGCAGTCGCTCCCAGAAGGTGGCGTGCAGGTCGGCGAGCAGCTCGACGATCAGGCTGGCCTGGTCGGGCGAAAGGGGATGCAAGGTGTCGGGGAACTCGCACGACTCGACCGGGAGGTCTTCCAGCACCACCAGGTAGCGTCCGGTCCACGAATCGAACGCGGACCCGTAGGAATACGGGGCGCCGACGACCTGCGGGGCGAGGTGACGGTAGAACCTCACCTCCGTGTGCCCGAGTCGGCCCAGCTCGCCCATCAACCGGGTCGCCGCGGTCGTCGCCGCGAGCTTGACGAACACCGAGTCGGGGACGTTCTTCCCCGTCAACACCAGCCGTGCCCGCGCCGACGTGCCCGCGTCGCTGCCCAGAAGCCGGACCGATCTGACGGCGGTGCCCATGATCCTCGACAGCACCGCCGCGTCGATGTCCTGCGCCCTGCGGGGGAGCCCGACCCGACCACCCACCACCGCGTCGGTGGCCACCCGGCCCATGCCACGGCCGAGGTGCGCGGCCAGGCCGGCAACCGATAGCGCCTGCGTCACGGGGTTGTTCATCGCGGTCGTTCCTCAGTGGGGGATGTGTCACCCGCGCCGCGAGCCGTGGGACATCGCGGCACGGGGTCAGACAAAAATACTCGAACGTCTCGACATCAGACAATACTTAGTTATTGTCTGATCTGTGGTACCAGGGCTCGCACCACGAACTGCTCGACGAACCGGCGTTTGTCGGCGGTCGTGCGGTACCGCCACGAGGGCGCCAGCAGAAACAGCGTGGTGGCGTGCAGCCACTGCACCACCGACCGCGGATCGAGGTCGGCGTGCAGGCGGCCGGCGGACTTCCACCGATCCAGCAGCGGTTGGTAATGCCGCAACAGGGTCTCCACGATGGGCTCCGACCCCTTCTCGAGGGCCGTCGCCACCGCAGTGCTCTCGGCGGCGAACAGCGCCTCGTTCAGGGGATCGCCGTCTACCGACTCGACGCGGGCCAGCACCATCTCCGGCACCGACCGCACGGGATCGTCGGGGGCGGCCAGCGAGCGCACCAACGCGCCGAGCGCGTGGTCGACCCGCTTCAGGATCAGGCCCAGCAGGACATCGTCACGTCCCGGGAAGTACCGGTACACCGTGGACCGCGACACTCCGGCCTCGTCGGCCACCTCACCCATCCGGAACTGGGTGTTGCCGCGTTGCACGATGCAGCGGCCGGCGGCGTCCAGGATGCGCCTGCGGGCCTCCTCGTCATCGAGGATCGCGCGGTCGTCGCCCCACCGGCGGCTCGGCTCCATGGCGCAGATGTTACGGGATGCGCCGCGTAGCACAACGAATTCCGTTGCGAATCAACCAAATCGCTCGAGAGGACAGCCATGGTGTACTCCGCCGCCGACGAGTCGTTCACGCACCAGCTTCCGACGACGTTCGACGCGGTACACGACAGCGACCCGACGTGGTCGGATCGCTGTTACTTCTTCGCGGCGTCGCCCGACGGCACCATGTTGTTGGCCAGCGGTTACGGCAACAATCCGAACACCGGCAGTGGGCTGGGCTATGTCAAGGTGAGTCTCGCCGACGGCCGGCACTGGGATCTGTTGGCGGGTAAGCCCATCGCGGGCGGCGATCGAACTGAGCTCAGTGCCGGCCCGATGCGCTGGACTTGCGTTGAGCCCCTGAAGAAGTGGCGGCTTGACGTGGAACCCAATGGTTCGGGGATCGAGTGGGAGCTTTACTACAAACCCAGCGCGCCGATGTGGGAGTTGCTGCCCATGAAGGTGATGGGCGACGACGGTCGGGTGCTCGCCGATATGTATCACATGAAGGAACCGGGCCGGTGGAGCGGCTGGGTGCGGATCGACGGCGAGCGGATCAGCGTCGACGGGTTTCACGGCGGTCGCGACCGCACCTTCGGCGTGCGGGTGTCCGACAGGATCGACTTCTGGCTGTGGCTCGACGCGGGCTTCGACGACCACGCGATCGAGGCGTGGGTCATCGAAACAGCCGACGGGACAGTGCAATACGTCGACGGTGGCATCACCTATGCGGATGGAACCCTGTCAAAGCGGTTCGTCAAGATCGAACACGACGTCGAGTTCGACGGCGCACGCAAGCGGCCCGCCCGCGCGGTGCTGGTCTTCACCGACGAGGACGGCGAGACCCATCGAGTCATCGCCGACGCGCCGCATCAAGACGTCAACGCCTACTACGGGCTGCCGATGGCGCACTGCCAGTACGAGGACCTCGGCGCCGGGGCTTACTTCATCCATTTCCATTGGGACAGTGGCAATTCCGAACAGCTTGTCGAGACGGAGGGTAAGTCGATGGCCCTTGACCAGCTGATGCGCTTCGAGCGGGACGGCCACACCGGTTGGGGCGTATTCGAATTACTGCTCGGCGGTGCCGGTTACCGGCGGTATCCGAATTGGACGGCGATGGACATGTCGGCGTTCACCCAGGACAGGACGCCGGTCGAGCGCCTGCCGGCCCAAGGGGCTCGCCAGTGACCGTGGCCGCCGACTTCGGGGCGCGGCTGAAGGGCTGGCTTCGCACCCGACTGCCCGACTCCGACGATGTCCGCGTCGAGGGCCTGGACCGGGTGAGCTTCGGCCATTCGGCCGAGATGCTGATGCTGACCGTGGTCACCGGCCACGGCGATCGGCGGGCACGCCAAGACCTGGTGCTGCGGCTGCGGCCCAGGCCGCCCGCGCTGCTGGAGCCTTACGACCTCCCGCGCCAGTTCCGCATCCTGTCCGCACTCCAGGACACCGGGGTCCGCGTGCCGCGGGCGCTGTGGCTGGAAGAGACCGGCGAGGTGTTGGGCCGGCCCTTCTTTGTGATGGAACGCGTCGCCGGCGACGTGTACGAGATGCAGGCGCCCGCCGGCGTCGCGGACGAGACCGTGGTGCGGATGTGCCGGAGCCTGGTCGAGCAACTCGCCGCCATCCATGCCGTCGACCTCGCCCGGACCGGGCTCGATTCGCTCGACGACGGCGGGACGCACCTCGAGCGAGAACTCGACCACTGGGCCGCGGAGATGGACCGGGTCAAGCGTGGTTGCCTGCCCGCCCTCGAACGGCTTCACCGGGGGCTGCGGGAGAGCCGGCCGGCGCCCTGCCCGACGGTCACGCTGGTGCACGGGGATGCCAAACCGGGCAACTTCGGCTTCACCGGCGGCGAGGTGAGCGCTGTATTCGACTGGGAGATGAGCACGGTCGGCGATCCGCTGACCGACATCGGCTGGCTGGAGATGCTGTGGGCGCAGCCCGTCGGCATCAACAGCCATCCCGCCGCGCTCCCGATCGACGCCCTGCTCGCCCACTACGAGCGGACCAGCGGTATCAAGCTGCAGAACCGCGAGTGGTACCGCGCCTTCAACGCCTACAAGATGGCCGTCATCTGCCTCATTGGGGCGATGCTCGTCGAGGAGGGGCACAGCGAGGATCAGAAGCTGGTTCTCGCCGCGTACGGCACCTCGTTGCTGACCAGAGCCGGCCTCGCCGAGCTCGGTATCGACGAATCCCTCGACGACGGTCCGGTCCTGCCGCGCGAGGACCGCATTCAGCAAGTCCTGGCGCAAGCGACGTAGTTACGAAGCGTCGGGCCGTCCCGTGAGGTCGGTCCACGTCATCGTGACGCGGGTGCCGTGGGGTGTGCGGTCGATGGTCACTTGGTCCGCGAGGACCTCCATCAATGGGATGCCGCGTCCCCGGAGCTGCTGCTGGGGAGCCGGAATTTTGTGGCGCCATCGCCCGCGATCGCCGACGGACACCGCCAGGGTGTCGGACCGGCGGTCATAGGCCGCGCTCACGTCGAGCGTCCCGGGCTGCGAGGCGTTGCAATAGGCGAATTCCGCGGCGTTGGCGATGGCTTCGTTCACCGCCAGCAGGACGTCGCTGAACCGGTCGGAACTGAGGGTGAAATGCGTCTCGAGCCAGAGGCCGAACTCGGCTCGGGTCCGAGCCGCGCTGCGCGGGTCGGCAGCCACGCGATTCCGCGCGAAGCGGGACCGGTCGTCGGTCTGTGACACGTCATGCGACTGATCAGAGCGCCCCATCGTCTCCAGTTGTGCCCCCATCTCGAGGTTCACCCACCAGCGATGCCGCTCAGCGCGTCGTCGAGCGAGCTGTAGAGCGAGAGCACGCTGTCGATTCCCATCAATTTGATCGGCCTGCTGGTCGCCGAGCCGTTGGCGACGACCGCGAATTGCGTGGGCGGCTCGGTCTCGGCCTGCGCCGTGACCAACACTGTCATCCCGGCGGACGCCAGGAAGTCCACTTTCGACAGGTCAACGATCAGCGCGGCGGGTTTGGTCGCCATCGCGGTCTGGATCGCCTCGGCCAGATGCGGTGAGCTGAGCATGTCCACCTCGCCCGAGACGGTGAGGACGACCGCCTGTTCTACCTGTTGTTTTCCCACTGAAAAAGCGGTCGGGTCTATTGGATCACCGGTTAGTTCGCCCATGGTCTATTCACTCACATTCGGTCCCGCGCGGGACCCGTTAGCTCTCAAAACAGCCACTGCCAGCCCGGGGGCTGCTGGTTCAACCCCACGGAAAGCGCTTGCCCGTCGGAGGAGACACACTCCATCGATCTGCGCTGCTAGCCACAGATGCAGCCGCAAGTTCTCAGTAGATGGTATGTCACTTCGCGAACCACCCCCAAAACGAGTGAACGAATGACACCCGCGCGCCGTCCTGTGAGTGTGTGCGACGGTCATCGCAAAAGTTGCGCGCGCGTTCGGCCCATGCGTGAATTGCCTACACCGGATTCGTGTCCAGCCTGGGCCGTGTGGCCTGCAGAAACGCGGAAGGGCGGTGGCCGTGGAGCCCGGTGATCACGAAGGCCCGCAGGACGACCCGCCCGGCGATGTCGAGCGCACCCGGTCCCTCGCCGAAGCCCTGACCCGGCGGAGCGCATTGCTGGGCATGGGAGCGGTGGCCGGCATCGCCGCGGTCGACGTCGGTGGGTTCGCCTACGCGGGCGGCTGGCTGCGGCCCGGCGCGCTGACGCCGCCCCGGTTCACCGACCGCTTCGAGCATGTCTACGGGCGTCACGAGGGTTTTCGGCGCAACCACGCGAAGGGGCTCAGCGCGTTCGGAACGTTTGCCAGCACGGGGGCGGGGGCGGCGGTCTGCCGGGCCGGGATTTTCCGGCCGGGGAGCGTGCCGGTGATCGGCCGGTTTTCCCTGTCGGGCGGTCTGCCGGATCAGCCTGACATGCCGACCACGGTCCGGGGGTTGGGCCTGCTTTTCCAGGGTCCCGACGGCGAGCAATGGCGCACCGCGATGATCAACATCCCCGTCTTCCCGGACAGGACTCCGCAGGGGTTCTACGACCGGCTGCTCGCGTCCAAGCCTGTGCCCGAGACGGGCAAGCCCGACCCCGCGAAGATGGCCGCCTTCCTCGACCGCCATCCGGAGACCGTCGCTGCCATGAAGGTCATCAAGGGCGCGCCGCCGAGTGCTGGGTTCGCCGACAGCACGTATCACGGGTTGAACGCGTTTCGATTCACCAACGGCGCCGGTGCGACCGTCCCCGTGCGCTGGTCCGCCGTTCCCCAGGGAACGGCGGCCGTCCCGGCGGCGGCCGGCAAGGACTACCTGTTCGACGACCTCATCCACGCGCTCGCGCAGCGCCCGCTGAGTTGGCGGCTCGTGCTCACGATCGGCGAGCCGGGCGATCCCACGCACGACGCCTCGAAGCCCTGGCCGTCGGCCCGCCGCAGCATCGAGGCCGGCACCATCACCGTCACGGGCGTGCAGACCGAAGCGCCGGGCAACGCCCGCGACATCAACTTCGACCCCCTGGTCCTGCCGGATGGCATCGCCGCCTCCGACGACCCACTGCTGGCCGCAAGGTCGGCCGTCTACGCCCGCTCTTTCACCCGTCGCGCCGAGGAGCCCAAGACGCCCAGCGAAGTCGACGTCTCCCGGGTGCTGCGGTGACGGCCGGCACCGCCGCGGCCCGGTTCGCGCTGCCGTCCCGCCTGTTGCACTGGCTGATGGCGCCGATGGTCATCGCGCAACTGCTGATCGGCGTCACCATGGTCGCGGCGCTGAGCTACTACCCGCTGCTGCTGGCCATCCATCGGCCCCTGGGAGTGCTGATCCTGATCTTCGCGGTGGTCCGGCTGGCGAATCGGCTCAGGCACCGGCCCCCACCCTTCCTGGCCACGATGAGCGGCGCGGAACGGCGCATCGCGACGTGGTCGGAGCGCCTGCTCTACGCCCTGCTGCTGGTGCAGCCACTGACCGGGTGGGCGATGCTGTCGGCGGCACGGTTCCCCGTCACCCTGGTGGGGCCGTTGCGGCTGCCCGGCATCGCGCCGCACAGCATCGATGTCTTCGCGGTTCTCCGCGAATGCCATGGCGCGTTCGCGTTCCTGCTGTTCGCAGCGTTTACCGCCCACATGTGCGCGGTCCTCTTCCACACGCTCGTTCTGCGCGACCGACTCCTCGATCGCATGGCGCTGTGGCGCGTCAGACCCGCCGCCGCGCAGCCAGACCAAGCCGACCTGTGACGGCCTGCCTTCTGGGACTTTGATCGGCCGAATATGATCGGCACGATTATTTGCAGGGCGCGAGCACCGCGGCGGCCGTGACCGTACGGGGACCACGAAGGAGTGGGGAACTTCCATGCCAAACGAGAAGCAAGCGGACCGGATGGCGTCGGGGAAGGGATTCATCGCGGCGCTCGACCAGAGCGGCGGCTCGACGCCCAAGGCGCTGCGCCTCTACGGCATCCAGGACGACGCGTACTCCTCCGAGGAGGAGATGTTCGACCTCATCCACCAGATGCGGTCGCGGATCATCACGTCGCCCGTATTCAACGGCGACCGCGTGCTGGCCGCGATCCTGTTCGAGCAGACCATGGACCGCGAGATCGAGGGCAAGCCGTCGACCACCTACCTGTGGGAGACCAAGGGCGTGGTGCCCATCCTGAAGATCGACAAGGGCCTGGCCGAGGCGTCGGATGACGTGCAGCTGATGAAGCCGATCCCGGGGCTGGACGAGTTGCTCGAGCGCGCCGTGGGCAAGGGCGTCTTCGGCACCAAGGAACGGTCGGTGATCGGGGGCGCCAACGCGGGGGGCATCGCCGCCGTGGTGGCCCAACAATTCGAACTGGCCCACCAGGTGCTCTCGCACGGTCTGGTGCCCATCATCGAACCGGAGGTCACCATCTCGATCTCGGACAAGGCGGAGGCCGAAGGCATCCTGCGCGACGAGATCACCAAGCAACTCGAGAACGTGCCCGAGGGTCAGCGCGTGATGCTCAAGCTGAGTCTGCCCACCGAGGTCAACTTCTACCGCCCCCTGATCGAGCACCCGAAGGTGATGCGGGTGGTCGCCCTTTCCGGTGGCTACTCCCGCGAGGAAGCCAACGAGCTGCTGGCGAAGAACACCGGGTTGATCGCCAGCTTCAGCCGCGCCCTCACCGAGGGGCTCGCGGTCGACCAGTCCGACGAGCAGTTCAACGCCACGCTGGACAAGGCGATCCAGTCCATCTACGAGGCCTCGGTCGCCGGCTGACCTAATCGCGGTGCGACCCGCGTCCGCTCGGTCCGCCGCGCTCGCGATCGCTAGTAGCGGTGGCGGGCCATGCGCGGCGGGCCGTCGCCGGCGTCGTGTTCGTCTGACACCACGGCGGGCACCATCTCGCTCGTCACCAGCCCGTCGTCGCGGGTCAATTCGTCGACCACGTCGAAGGATTCGGCGATGTGGGCCGGGGTGTCGACGAGGATGGTCACCACGGGGACGCGCCGACGCAGCGAGAGAAACTTGTCGCCGTGCGGCCGATGGTCTCCGTGATATCCCCAGATGCCACGCAGCACCGTCGCACCGTCGGGCGCGTCGCGCTGACACAGCTGCTGCACGATCGCGCGGTGAATCGGCACCCCGTCGACCAAGGCCGACTCGGATGTGTAGACGGTCAGTTTCTGGAAGAGCGACAAACCGCGTTCGTCGACCCCGGGCAGCGCGTGCGGCCGCTCCAGCAGTTCGCCGTCGCGTTTGCACACCCGGACCCGCTCCAGCGTGAACATCGGCTCGCGAAGCAGCCCGGCGAGCTCCGGCAGCACGCCCGCGATGCGCTCACCGGATCCGACGGCCACGATCATCATCGGCACGTTGGCGTTGCGACCGAAGAAGCGGGCGCGATGCCGCTGCCCGTGGCTGACGCCGTCGACCCCCAACAGCACCGAGGCGCCGGCGATCCGGCGCCGATGCAGGAGGTCGCAGACGGCGACGTAGGCCGGGGCGCCGTTGACGCGTTCCTTGCGGCCGACGTACACGGTCAGCTTGACGGCTTCGCGCAATTCCTCGGGGAGTTCCAGCGGCCCCGGGAAGGACCCGCCGTCGCGCAGCAGCCGCGCCCGCTCGAGGGTGACCAGGCCGCGCTGCTTGATGGCGAGCACCGGGTCGAGCAGGGCCTCGATCTTCGCCCTGGTGTCGACCGCCACGATCGCGACGGGCGGATCCTCGGACAAGGTCAGCGACTCGTCGGTCCTCAGGTAGCGACCGGTACCGAAACCACCGGCGCCGCGCAGCACCACGCCACAGGCGATGCGGTGCCGGCCGTACAGGTCGAGCAGCACGTCGGAGACAAAGCCCGCGTCGGTCCGCCGGCGCTCGGCCAAGTAGGTGGTGAGCTTCAGGCAGTCCTCGTCCATGGCCGCTCCCGTCGCTTTGCGGCGATCCTACTCGGTTGGAGACCTCAAGCGTCGCAACAGTGTTCGCTGCGACCCGGCTCACCGCAGGTTTTCGGTCGGCACCGCGTAGCGGTCCTGATAGGCGCGCACCCGCTCGCGCACCTCGCCCGCCTGCAGGCCGGTGTCCGACCAGGTGTAGCGGCCGCGGCCCCCATCGCCGGGGTGGGCGGCGAGAAACTCGCGCATCTGCTGCTCGGCGTCGGGGCGCAGCTCGCGGTCGAGCCGTTGGTAGATGTCCTTGATCGTGGTCCATGGGTCGGTGATGAAGTCGGTGTATTGCACGTCGATCACGCGGTCGGCCGGCACGGCGCCGCTGTCCCGCAGGGCCATCTCGCGCTCCAGGCCGACGACGATCTCCTCGTAGGACTGCGCCGCACACTCGGCGATGCTCGATTCGCCGCTGCACATCCGGCGCAGGTGGTGGGTGAGGGCCGCGATCGACGAGATGACGTTGAGCGGGTCACGATGCGTCTGCACGATCAGCGCGTCGGGGTATTCGGCCAGCAGCGTGTCCAGCTGCCACAGGTGCGCGGGCGACTTCAGCAACCACTGACCGGCTACGCCGGATTGCAAGTGCTGCAGGAAGATTCGGTGATATCGGTATGCGCCCGCGTGGTCCGCCTCGTAGAGCAGCCAACGGTAGTAACCCGGCAGGCGGTACTGCACCGAAAAGATCATGCTGACGAACTCGCCGGCCGTGATGCGCACACACTCCTGCCCGACGAGCGCGCCCATCGGATGAAAGGCCAGGAACCCCGGCATGATCTGCTCGGACATTTCGATGCTGGCCTGCGCCTGCGCGATCCGCGGATCGTCGTGATAGGTCTCCGGTTGTGGAACGGGGCAGGGTTCGTCGACCTCCCATGTCAGCGGGGCGCGCAGCGCGGGATCCTGGGCGAGCAGGTCATAGAGGATCGTGGTCCCGGTACGTGGCTGGCCGACGATGAAGATCGGCGCCGTGACCGGTTTGGCGGCGATCTCGGGATGCTCTTTGCGCCAGGCGATCACACCGAGGCGGTTCTTCAGGGCCCGCATGATGTCGAGGTGCGCGATCTCCACCCCGATGTCCGACAGTCGCGCGTCGTTGATCAGCCCGTCGGTGAGGCGGTGCAGCCCGGGCCGCCAGCCCTCGGCGCCGAAGTCGTCGCTGCCGACCTCCTCGCAGGCGGCGGCAATCAGCCGCTCGGGGGCGAATCGATCCTGCAGTGTCATACGGCCTCCTCGCATCGGCGCACCGACACCTTCACGTCGGGCGGGTTGGGGTTGTCCAGCCAGCGCAGGACGACGAACCCCCGATGCCGGCCACCGGTGTCGAGCCAGTGGCCCAACCCGAAGTCGTTCGCGGAGATGGCGATCCGTACCCGGCCGTCGCCTTCGGGGGCCACGCCACGGTTGGTGACCGAGCTGTGCCGGGCCCGCGGCTCGAGGCACTCGTGCCAGATGCTTTCCAGGGTGACGTTCCAGTACCGGGTGTCGGGTGGGGCGATGTCGAGGACCAGGGCCTCGTCGGGCTCCAGCCGGAAGGTCCCGATCATGTACAGGTTGTCCGGGGTGGTGTCCGCGGCGCCCAGGTTGGCGGCCTCGGCGGTCAGCAAGGTGTTGGGCATGTCGAGGAGTTCCGGCTTGATGGTGCGGTGCAGCGTCGTCAACTTCATCAGTGACCAGGCCATCGCGGTGAACTGATCTGCGAGCTCGGCGTCGGTCAGCGGGACCAGCGGGGCGGGGTCCAGCGCCTCGATGCGCAGGGTGGCGAGTTCCTCGTGCGCACGGTCGCCGATGTACTCGCGGACCACCACGGATGAGGCGTCGTCGGGGATGCGCACCCACTGGGCGCCGGCGAGTTCGGAGGGTTGATCCGCGGACAGCACGACCGCGAATTCGCCTGAGGCCAAGGCCAAGTCGACGTCGCTGACATACCCGGCCATGCGCCGCGGCGTGAGCCCCGTCCCGGCCAGGATCTGCAACCCGAGGTAGGCGCTGGTGCCCCGGGAGCCGGTGATCCGGTAGCTCCGGTCGCCACGGATCATCGCCAGGTAGTAGTTGCCGTCCGGATTGGGGCCGCCGACCATCCGGTTCGCCGAACACATATCGAAGAAGGTGGGCCGGTCGGCATCGGACTCGACCGACATCTGTGCACACAGCGACGAGACGCGGGCGATCATCCGCAGCCCTTCTAGCAGCTCCCGCTCGGACTCGGCGTCCTCGGTGACGATCTTGGTGACGTCGGCGACCATCTGCTGGACGAACTGCCACGCGGCCCGCGCCTTCGAACCGGGCTGATCGGACGAATCGGTGTCTTGAGACATCGTCTCATGCTAAGACTATGTCTTACGACTTGGACGTGATTTGCGGAAAAGGTGGGGGAATGGCTGCCACGGCATCGTTGGCCGAACGCAAGCGAACGGCGATGCGCCAGCGGATCGCCGGCGCCGCGGCTCAGC
The DNA here is from genome assembly GCF_001666955.1 of Mycobacterium sp. E735. Classification (NCBI taxonomy): domain Bacteria; kingdom Bacillati; phylum Actinomycetota; class Actinomycetes; order Mycobacteriales; family Mycobacteriaceae; genus Mycobacterium; species Mycobacterium sp. E735. The sequence goes on from NZ_LZIX01000077.1 coordinate 41,013, forward strand.
TGGTAGCCGATCGCGGCTTGGCCGGCACCACGGTGGACCGGATCGCCGACGAGGCCGACATCGGGCGCGCGACCTTCTTTCGCTATTTCAACTCCAAGGAAGACGCCGTCGCCGAGGGCATGACCGTCCATTGGCTCAACCGGATCACCGACGCCCTGGCGGCCCAGCCTGCGCGCCTGAGCGCCACCGATGCGGTCGTCGGCGCCTTCTCCGAGCTCGCCGGCGGGTTCGCCGACATCGAGGACCAGATTCGCGAATTGGCCGTCCTGACAAGGTCTTCCGACACATTGGACGCCTGGACGCTGCACATCTACGTGCGGTACGAGCTGGCGATCGCCGATCTGATCGCGCCGCGACTGCCGCGATTGGCCCCGCAGGACCACAGGCCCCGCCTGATCGGCGCGCTGGCGATGGCGGCCGTGCGCATCGCCCTCGACGATTGGCTCAGCCATGGCGGATCCCTGCCCGACCGGGTGGGACGTGGCCTGGCGGCGATCACGGTCGGATAGCCAACACCTCACGGCCGCTTACCCCCACCGCGGCCCCATCAAGGGACCTATTCCCCTGTGTTGACCCGCAGCCGGCGAGTAAATTCGCTGTGTACCTTGATGATTCGCGCCCTACGCGTTACGCGAACGTTAACACTGTGTGGCCGTGGGCCGCCGAGCTGGGAGTTGTCTTGTCTGCTGAGCGCATGGTCGATGCTGCGCACCCGGCCCCGCCCGACGCCGGCGAACCCGAGGTCCGTCGGCGGCTGGCGGCCCTGCTGGCTCAGATCGACGGCCTGCTGGCAAGCCTGCGGGAGGCGGAGATCTCCTGGGCGCGGTGGCTGCCGGCCATTGCGCCGGAGCACCGCGCGAGCGCACGAAACCTGTTGCACTACTGGGCGATCCGCCAATTCGACCTGCGCGAACTTCAGTCCGGCCTCGCGGAGTTCGGCCTGTCGTCGCTGGGTCGCAGCGAAGCCCACGTCCAGGCCACGCTCGCGGCGGTCCGCGCGGCCATCGTGGCCATGGCGGACGGGGGTTGGCAGCCGCCAGCGCCGTCCGCGGTCCCCATCGAGCTGGGGCCGAAGATCCTGCGCCAACACAGCGTCGAGCTGCTGGGGCCCCGGCCGGCGCATCGGATGACGCGCATCATGGTCACGCTGCCGACGCAGGCCGCAACCGACCCTGACCTGGTACGCGAATTGGTGCGGCGCGGCATGAACATCGCGCGGATCAACTGCGCCCACGACGATGCAGATGCATGGCGAGCCATGGTCGGCCACGTCCGGGACGCGGCCGCGGAGGCCGGCACCACGTGTCTGGTCGCGATGGATCTGGCCGGGCCGAAGCTGCGCACCGGGCCGCTCGAGCCGGGACCCCGGGTGGTCAAGCTTCGACCACGACGAGATCAGCTCGGCCGGGTCGTCGCACCGGCGCGGGCGTGGATGACCTCGATCGAAGAACCCGCCAACCCGCCGGAACCGGGCATGACCGTGTTCACGGTGCCGGTGCGGTGGCTCGCCGGCCGCCGTCCGGGCGACATGCTGGTGCTCCGGGACGCGCGAGGGTCCCAACGGCGCCTCGTGCTCAACGACGGCACCGAGCCCACGGGACGTGGCTTCGTCGTGACGACGCAGCAGACCACCTACCTGGTGACGGGGACGGTGCTGACCACCGAAGACGAATCGGCGCGGGTGGGTCCGCTCGCCGAAGCGGAGCAGAGCTTGGTGGTGCGCGCCGGAAGCCTTCTGCAACTGACCCGCGACTGTTCACCGGCGCCCGTTGGCGGTGGTCAACCCGTCGCACGCATCGGTTGCACGCTGCCCGAGGCTTTCGACCATGCCCGGGCGGGGGACGCCGTTTACTTCGACGACGGCAAGATCGGCGGCCGCGTCGTGTCCGTCGCTCGCGACGTGCTCACCGTGCGAATCGACCGCCCGGAGCAAGGGGAGGCCCGACTGAAGGCGGGCAAGGGGATCAACATGCCCGACACCGACTTGCCGATCTCGGCGATCACCGACCGTGATGTCAGCGATCTCGCCGCCGTGATCGAACTGGCCGACCTGGTGGACTTGTCGTTCGTCCGTAACCCGGCCGACGTCGACCGGCTGTTGGCTGAGCTTGACCGCCTCGGAGGCGACCGATTGGGCATCGTGCTCAAGATCGAGACCCGGCGTGCTTTCGAGCACCTGCCGCAGCTGTTGCTCACCGCGATGCGCCGGCCGCGGGTCGGGGTGATGATCGCCCGCGGCGACCTCGCGGTCGAGTGCGGCTACGAGCGGATGGCCGAGTTGCAGGAGGAAATCCTGTGGCTGTGCGAAGCCGCACATCTGCCGGTGATCTGGGCGACGCAAGTCCTCGAGCAACTCGCCAAGACCGGTCTGCCCTCACGCGCGGAGATCAGCGATGCCGCGATGAGCGAACGTGCCGAATGCGTGATGCTCAACAAGGGCCCATTCCTCGACGATGCAGTCACGGTGCTCGACAACATCATGCGGCGAATGGCCGACCACTACTACAAGAAGAACGCGTTGTTGCGCCCGCTGCGGTCCTGGTCAGCCACCACCGGTCAGGGCGCCGACGATGATGCGGGTCGTGCGCTCGGCTCGGCGTCGTGAATATCCTTGCGGGTCAGAGAGGATCGGGTAGACCACGCCACCGACGATCGCGTCCGCGGCCGACTCCGCGGTGCTTTCGTCGACGCCGGCGGCGAGGATGCGAGCCCGGACGCTCTCGTGTAGGGGCTCGCTGAATCCGGCACGCAGTTTGACCGCGGTGTCCTCGTGTTCCATGCCCGCGGCGGTCAAGATCCGCAGCATCGCCGAGCCGCGAGCCGTCGTGAGGGTGGTGGCGAGCCTGCGCACCCACCCCACCAGGTCGGCGGCCAAATCGTCGGTGTGGTTGACCGATGCGAGCAGCTGGTCGGCGTCCTCGAGCATGACGTCGGCGACCAGGGCGGGGCGGCTGGGCCACCACCGGTAGATGGTCTGCTTGCCCACTGCAGCGCGGGCGGCGACCGCCTCGATGGTCAGGCCGTCGAAGCCGCGCTCCAAAAGCAATTCGCGGGTGGCGGTGACGATCGCCGTGCGCGACTTCTCGCTGCGGCGCCTCGGCGTGCTCACCTGGGTGAGATCGCTTGGCATATGGTGATCCTCACTGCCGCCTTTGCCCGCTTTACATCGCGTGACTACCCCCGGTAGTCTGCCACAAGACGAGACGGTTCGTCTTGTAAGGCCATCCGAATTGAAGGGTAACAGTCCGTGCGGCCAACGTCAGCCAGCTCCCGGCCGCCATCGTGACCCTGGGATTGAGCCCGGAGCAACAGGAACTCAGCGACGCCGTCGGTCAGTTCGCCGGCCGGCACGCGCCCGTCTCCGCCACCCGCGACAACTTTGACGACCTCGCCGCGGGGCGCCCGCCCCAGTGGTGGGAGGCCTTCGTCGGGAACGGATTTCACGCGGTGCATCTGCCTGAAAGCCTCGGTGGGCAGGGCGGGCGCCTGATCGACGCCGCGTGCGTCCTGGAGGCGGCGGGCAAGGCGCTGTTGCCCGGCCCGCTGCTGCCGA